>DIDB01000121.1:0-12610 GCA_002417905.1 Pseudomonadaceae bacterium UBA5811 | reverse complement strand
ACCAGCAGGGCGCCCTGCTGGTGGTGGACAACTGTTTCTGCACACCAGTGCTGCAGCAGCCGCTGGTGCTGGGGGCCGATATCGTGGTGCATTCCGCAACCAAGTTTATTGACGGCCAGGGCCGCTGCCTGGGGGGGGTAGTTGCCGGACAGGCAGAGCTGATGAAGGAGGTAGTGGGCTTTTTGCGGACCGCCGGGCCGACCATGAGTCCGTTTAATGCCTGGGTATTCCTCAAGGGGCTGGAAACCCTGCGTCTGCGGATGCAGGCCCATTGTGCATCAGCCCTGCAGCTGGCCACATGGCTGGAGCAGCAGCCGGGCGTGGTCCGGGTCTATTATGCCGGGCTGCCCAGCCATCCCCAGCATGATCTGGCCTGCCGCCAGCAGAAAGGCTTTGGGGCTGTAGTCAGTTTTGAAGTCAGCGGTGGCCGGGAGGCGGCCTGGCGCTTTGTGGATGCAACCCGGCTGATTTCCATTACAGCCAATCTGGGTGACAGCAAGACCACGATTACTCATCCGGCCACCACGACCCACGGTCGCCTTTCTCCGGAAGAGCGGGCCAGTGCCGGCATCAGCGACAGCCTGATCCGTATTGCTGTCGGGCTGGAGGATGCTGAAGACCTGAAAGTGGACCTGGCCCGGGGACTGGCTGCCCTGTAACCCGGGGCCTTATCAGTAGGGAGTATTGCTGATGTGTAATTCTGTGGCAGGTATGTCTGGCTGGCCCGTTCGCGCAGCGGCCCTGTCGGCCTGTCTGTTGCTGGGCGCTGCTCCAGTGATGGCACTGGAGTTTCCGTTGCCGTCTCCGGGGGATGATCTGGTCGGAACTGCCCAGGTTATCGATGCCAGCTATGAGGATACCTTTGCCTCCCTGGGCGAGAAGTATGACCTTGGCTATACCGAGATGGTGGCCGCCAATCCGGGGATTGATCCCTGGTTGCCGGGTGTGGGCACCAAGGTCCTGATTCCGACCCGCTTTGTGCTACCCCCCGGGCCGCGGGAAGGCATCGTAATCAATCTGGCAGAGTACCGACTGTATTTTTATCCAAAGGACCGGCCTGTAGTAGATACTTATCCGCTGGGTATTGGCCGCGAGGGCTGGGAGTCTCCGGTATCGGTAACCCGGATTGCTGGCAAGGAGGCCAATCCGGCCTGGTATCCTCCCGCCTCTATCCGGGCCGAGCATGCGGCCAGTGGTGATCCACTGCCTACGGTGGTTCCGCCCGGGCCGGATAACCCGCTGGGTCCGTTCAAGCTGCAGCTGGGCCTGTCCGGTGGTTATCTGATCCATGGTTCAAACAAGCGTTTTGGTATTGGCAATCAGGTCAGTCACGGCTGTCTCCGCCTGTATAACAATGATATTACCCGCCTGTTTTCCCAGGTTTCCGTGGGAACGCCGGTACGGATTATCAACGAGCCTTACAAGTTTGGCTTCAGTCAGGATCTGCTGTATCTGGAAGCCCACAAGCCGCTGGGCCGGGCCAATGACCCATCACCTCTTGAGTTGCAGAACGAGGCGGTCAACAAGCTGATGAAGCGGACAGACCAGCATCCCAGCCTGTATGTCAACCTGGAAGAAGTACGGCGTATCGTGAATGCTGAAACTGGAGTACCTGCTGAAGTGGCCCAGCCTACTGAGTATGTGAATACCCAGGCTGGGGATGTTTATCCGCACTGATCAGTGATCAGGCCGGTTTCCGGCCTGATTTCTTACTGACGGGTTTTGACCTGCCGCCCGTTCAGGGGCTGGATAGGCCGGGCATTGACCGGAAAAAGCATCTGGAAGCGGACCAGCTGGTCCCGGGAAATTTCAACCGGCTGCTTGAGTACGTGCCAGCTGACCTGCTCGCTGCAGGGAGGGGTCGTCAGCGAGCCATCGTAGCGGTAGTCCGCAAGGTTGGCGGGCAGTATCTCGCTGGCTGAAAACAGGGTGTCGCTCAGGGTCTGTTCGTGTGGCTTGCCGGGCAAGGCGGCCCAGATTTTTTCAATGGCCGGGTTCTGGTGCTCACCCAGCTTGAGCATGATGCCGACCACCGCCAGCTGGCCCTGTTCATCAGCATGAACCAGGTGGGCCTCCATGGCGTATGGCGCACCATCAATATAGTGCTCACTGGGCGTATGGAAGTGCATCTGGACCAGGCGGTAGCGTTTGCTGTTGATCAGGGCATGACCACCCTTTTCCAGGTCGACGTGAATGGTATGGCCATTGTTCAGGATATTTAGCGGAACAGCCTGATACTGGGGATCCAGATCGTTCAGCTCTTCGGTGGCTACAGCCCTGCTGATATTGATGGGGGACTGGGACTGGCCGGTCTTGCAGGCGGCATAGGACTGGTCGACGTCTCCCCAGTGATGGGCTGCACCTTCACCGACATAGAACCAGCTGGTCTGCCGGTGAACGGGCGCATGTTCGCCTTTCAGGGCCGGGGTGGGGGGCTGTTTGCTGGTCTTTGCGGCTTCGTCCTTGGAGATCACAGGGATCTGCCGGTCAATGGCACTGGCCACAGAAAACATGACAGGCATGCCAACCAGGACGGTAATCACAGGAATGATGGCGGGGAATTTTTTCATTTTTGGAAAGCCATTTTGTACTGATAGCTTGGACGGCTGCGTTTATATTTATATGTAATAAAAAGTGTCAATAAAATAATTCAGAATGACATATTCTGAAAAATATTTTGTTGATAATCCGACATTTATATAAAAGCCTGCTCCAGAAAATAGTTCGTGGATTTTGCCGGGTCTGGCCGTGAGCACCCAGTGGCTTTGGTCTAGGGATTTTCAGGTGGGCACGAAGCTGGGTCTCAAGAAAAAGCAGGCCGTATAGTGGCTGCCGGACGTGGTCTGCGGGCTGTTTTGCCAATGCTTGATATATGAAATATTCTCGGGTGGCACTCTTGCTGGAGCGGAACTTGCAAACAGAAGGGGTGGCGGGGTGACTTCTGCAGGGCTTGTCTCTAGAATGCGTGCCCATTCTGAGGCCGGTGTGCCCGGCTTTGCCCGTGCAATAGAGGACAATACATGCAAGTTTCTGTGGAAAACACCTCAAATCTTGAGCGTCGCATGACCGTTGGCGTACCGGCCGAGCGGGTAGAGAGTGAGGTTGAGAAGCGCCTGAAGCAGACTGCCCGTCATGCAAAGATCCCCGGCTTCCGCCCTGGCAAGGTACCGATGAGTGTCATCCGCCAGCGTTATGAGGGCTCGGCCCGCCAGGAAGCCCTTGGTGAAGTTGTCCAGGCCACTTTTTATGAGGCGGTGGCCGGAGAAAAACTGAATCCTGCTGGCCTGCCAGACATTGAGCCCAAGCCTTTCGAGAAAGGTCAGGTTTTTGAGTATGTGGCAACCTTCGAAGTGTTTCCGGAGTTTGAGGTTGCCGGATTTGAGCGCATTGAGGTTGAGCGGCTGCAGGCCGAGGTCACGGATGCGGATGTTGAGCAGATGCTGGAGAACCTGCGCAAACAGGGCGCAACGTATGCACCGGTCGAGCGGGCGGCCCAGAAGGATGACCAGCTGGTTATCGACTTTGTCGGCAAGATCGGTGGAGAGGTTTTTGAAGGTGGTTCAGCTAAAGATGTGAAGCTGGTACTGGGTTCCGGCCAGATGATTCCGGGCTTCGAAGATGCGCTGCTGGGTGTTTGTGCCGGAGAGGAGCGGGTCATTACGCCGGTATTCCCGGCCGACTACCATAATACTGAACTGGCGGGCAAGACTGCCGAGTTTACGGTAACCGTGCATAGCGTCAGCGCTCCAGAACTGCCGGAGCTGGATGAAGCGTTCTTTGCCCGTTTTGGGGTCAGCGAAGGTGGTCTGGATGGTTTCCGGGCAGAAATCCGCAAGAATATGGACAGGGAGCTGCAGCAGGTCCTGAAGTCAAAGGTCAAGACCCAGGTGATGGAAGGGCTGGCCAGCCAGAATCCGGTTGATGTGCCAAAGGCTCTGGTTTCTGGAGAGATTGACCGGCTGCGCGCCCAGGCCGCCCGCCAGTTTGGTGGCAAGATCAAGCCCGAGATGCTGCCGGCTGACCTGTTTGAAGAACAGGCCCGCAAGCGTGTACTGCTGGGTTTGATCATTGCCGAACTGGTTCGCCAGAAAGAGCTGAAGGCAGATGATGGCCGCATCCGCGAAATGATCACCGAGATGGCTGCGGCCTATCAGGATCCGGAGCAGGTGGTTTCCTGGTATTACCAGAATCCCGAGCAGCTGAACGAAATCCGCTCGGTTGTACTGGAGGAACAAGTTGTGGATACTGTGTTGCAACAGGCCAAAGTGACTGACAGACAGGTCACGTATGAAGAAGCCGTCAAGCCCCTGGAGACAGCGCCAGCGGCCTGAGCTTCTTCAGGATCCGGATACTGACATAAGCCAGCCTCGTGCTGGCTTATGTTTTTGGGGCATGACAAGGGAGCAAGGCTAGATGTCTTTCAATACATTTTCTCCGGTATCTGACATTCAGGCCGCAGGTGGTCTGGTTCCTATGGTGGTCGAGCAGTCGGCCCGTGGTGAGCGCGCGTTTGATATTTATTCCCGCCTCCTCAAGGAGCGGGTGATCTTTATGGTTGGCCAGGTCGAAGACTATATGGCCAACCTGATTGTGGCCCAGCTGCTGTTCCTTGAGGCCGAAAATCCTGAAAAGGATATTCATCTGTATATCAACTCGCCCGGTGGCTCGGTAACAGCCGGCATGTCGATCTATGACACCATGCAGTTTATCAAGCCGGATGTTTCAACCATCTGCATTGGCCAGGCCTGCAGCATGGGTGCCCTGCTGCTGGCAGGGGGCGCCGCAGGCAAGCGTTATTGCCTGCCCCATTCGCGGATGATGATTCACCAGCCGCTGGGTGGGTTCCAGGGCCAGGCGTCTGATATCGAGATTCATGCCCGGGAGATCCTGACCATCCGCGACAAGCTTAACCGGGTGCTGGCCAGCCATACGGGGCAGCCCATAGAGGTTATTGCTCGGGATACGGACCGTGATAACTTCATGAACGGGGAGGATGCGGTCAAATATGGTCTGATAGACCAGGTGCTGACCCATCGCCAGCTGGCTGAGTAAGGCTGTTCCTGTATTGCAGGCTTGAAAAAGCCTGCAAATGCCGCCATCTTGTTTTCAAGCCTTCTGACTGGATCGATCGAATGACTGATACTCGTAGTGGCGAGGACTCCGGCAAGCTGCTCTACTGCTCGTTCTGCGGCAAAAGCCAGCATGAAGTGCGCAAGCTGATTGCCGGGCCCTCGGTGTTTATCTGTGATGAATGTGTTGACCTGTGCAACGATATTATCCGGGAGGAAGTGCAGGAAGCCCAGGCCGAGGACAGTACCCATAAGCTGCCGGCTCCCCGGGAGATCAGCGGTATTCTTGATCAGTATGTGATTGGTCAGGAGCGTGCTAAAAAAATTCTGGCTGTGGCGGTCTATAACCACTACAAGCGGCTGAACCAGCGTGAGCGGAAAGAAGAAGTTGAGCTGGGGAAAAGCAATATCCTGCTGATTGGTCCTACCGGTTCGGGCAAGACCTTGCTGGCTGAAACTCTGGCCCGGTTACTGAACGTCCCCTTCACCATAGCGGATGCGACGACGCTGACCGAAGCAGGCTATGTGGGGGAGGATGTCGAGAATATCATCCAGAAGCTGTTGCAGAAGTGTGACTATGATGTCGAAAAAGCCCAGATGGGCATTGTCTATATTGACGAAATCGACAAGATTTCCCGCAAGTCTGATAATCCGTCAATTACCCGGGATGTTTCCGGAGAGGGGGTCCAGCAGGCCCTGCTGAAGCTGATTGAGGGGACTGTGGCTTCCGTGCCTCCCCAGGGCGGGCGCAAGCATCCCCAGCAGGAGTTTTTGCAGGTGGATACCCGCAACATCCTGTTTATCTGTGGTGGAGCGTTTGCCGGGCTGGAAAAAGTTATCCAGAACCGTTCGGTGCGGGGTGGCATTGGTTTCAGTGCCGAAGTACGCAGCAAGGAGTCCGGCAAAAGCGTTGGCGAATCGCTACAGTCCGTGGAGCCGGATGATCTGGTCAAGTTTGGCCTGATTCCGGAGTTTGTGGGCCGGTTGCCGGTTATTGCCACGCTGGATGAGCTGGACGAGCCGGCCCTGATCCAGATCCTGGCCGAGCCGAAAAATGCTCTGACCAAACAGTATGCCCGGCTGTTTGAAATGGAGGGGGTTGAACTGGAGTTCAGGCCGGATGCCCTGAAAGCCATTGCCCATAAGGCGCTGGAGCGTAAAACAGGTGCGCGGGGATTGCGCTCCATTCTGGAGGCTGTGCTGCTGGATACCATGTATGACATTCCATCGCGGGCTGATGTCAGCAAGGTGGTGATTGATGAAAGTGTGATTGAGGGAACAACCCAGCCTCTGCTGATTTATGAAAATGACGATCCACCAGCCCGGGCTGCCGCGCCGGATGCGTGACTGTCAGGGGGCCGGAAGGCCCCTTTTTGTTGGGCCTGTGCTTGTTTTTTGGAGGACCCGTCTCCATCTTTGATCCAGTTCCCGCTTTCTGTCATGGCCGCTCGGGCCGCTAGAGAAGAATCATGAAAACTGACATCACATTGCCTCTTTTACCGTTGCGTGACGTTGTGGTTTATCCGCATATGGTAATTCCGCTGTTTGTTGGTCGGGAAAAATCCATTGAGGCGCTTGAGTCGGCCATGGCCGGGGACAAGCAGATCCTGCTGGTGACCCAGCGCAACCCGGCTGATGATGACCCGGATGAGCAGGGGCTGTACCGGGTGGGCACGGTTGCTACGGTTCTCCAGCTGCTGAAGCTGCCAGACGGTACTGTCAAGGTTCTGGTGGAGGGGGAGCAGCGGGCAGCGCTGGAGCATCTGGATGAAGTGGATGGTCACTTCCGGGCTGGTGTCATGCTGATAGAGGAAGGTCAGGTTGACGGGCGGGAGGCTGAGGTCTTTGTCCGTACCCTGATGAGCCAGTTTGAGCAGTATGTTCAGCTGGGCAAAAAGGTTCCTGCCGAGGTACTGGCGTCTCTGGCCGGGATTGAGGATCCGGGTCAGCTGGTGGATAGCATGGCGGCCCATCTGACCCTGAAGATCGAGCAGAAGCAGCAGATTCTGGAAGCTGCTGGTCTGGAAGCGAGGGTTGAACAGGTTCTGGCCCTGCTGGATGGGGAAATAGACCTGCTGCAAGTCGAAAAGCGTATCCGGGGCCGGGTCAAGAAGCAGATGGAGCGCAGCCAGCGCGAGTACTATCTGAACGAGCAGATGAAGGCCATCCAGAAAGAGCTCGGTGATATTGACGAAGGGCATAACGAAGCTGATGAGCTGAAAAAGCGCATCGACCAGGCAGGCATGAGCCCGGAGGCCCACACTAAAGCGATGACCGAGCTGGCCAAGCTGCGCCAGATGTCGCCTATGTCGGCAGAGGCCACAGTCGTCCGCTCCTATATCGACTGGCTGGTTAATGTGCCCTGGAAAGCGGCCAGCAAGGTGCGGCTGGATCTGGCCAGGGCAGAAGCCCTGCTGGACACCGAGCATTATGGACTTGAAGAAGTCAAGGAACGGATTCTGGAGTATCTGGCCGTACAGAAACGGGTCAAGAAGCTGAAAGGGCCAGTGCTGTGCCTGGTTGGACCGCCCGGTGTAGGCAAGACTTCATTGGCCGAGTCGATTGCCCGGGCCACTAATCGCAAGTTTACCCGCATGGCACTGGGTGGTGTGCGGGATGAAGCAGAGATCCGTGGTCACCGGCGGACCTATATTGGCTCCATGCCCGGTCGCCTGATCCAGCGCATGGCCAAGGTTGGTGTGCGTAATCCGCTGTTCCTGCTGGATGAAATCGACAAGATGAGCAGTGATATGCGTGGTGATCCGGCGTCAGCCCTGCTGGAAGTGCTGGATCCGGAGCAGAACCATAATTTTAACGACCATTATCTGGAAGTTGATTATGACCTCTCTGACGTCATGTTCCTGTGTACCTCCAACTCGATGAACATTCCTCCAGCTTTGCTGGACCGGATGGAGATCATCCGGCTGCCGGGATATACGGAGGATGAAAAGATCAATATTGCCAGACGTTATCTGGCACCCAAACAGCTCAAGGCCAACGGCCTGAAAACGGGTGAGCTGCAGTTTGACGATTCGGCGTTTTGCGATATGGTGCGCTACTACACCCGTGAGGCTGGCGTGCGCAGCCTGGAGCGGCAGATTGCCAAGGTCTGCCGCAAGGTAGTCAAGGAAAACATGACCGTCCGCACGTTTAGTGTGACGGTGGATGTGGCTGCTCTTGAGCATTATCTTGGAGTTCGCAAATTCCGCTATGGTCTGGCTGGCCAGCAGGATCAGGTCGGACAGGTCACGGGACTGGCCTGGACCCAGGTGGGTGGTGAGCTGCTGACCATCGAGGCTGCAGTGGTTCCGGGCAAGGGGCGGCTGACCAAGACCGGATCTCTGGGGGATGTGATGGGTGAGTCCATTACTGCCGCGCTGACTGTGGTCCGCAGCCGGGCCAGTGCGCTGGGTATTGCCCCTGACTTCCATGAAAAACAGGATATCCATATCCATGTTCCGGAAGGGGCTACGCCCAAGGATGGCCCGAGTGCCGGGATTGGCATGTGCACGGCGCTGGTTTCGGCCCTGACCCGGATCCCGGTCCGGGCAGATGTGGCCATGACCGGAGAGATTACCTTGCGGGGGCAGGTGCTGGCGATTGGTGGCCTCAAGGAAAAACTGCTGGCTGCCCATCGGGGCGGAATCAGGACTGTGATCATTCCGGAAGAGAATGCCCGGGACCTCCGGGAAATTCCGGAGAGCATCCGGCAGGATCTGGAGATTAAGCCTGTCAAGTGGATTGACGAGGTCCTGCAAATTGCGCTGCAATATGCGCCGGAACCCTTATCTGATGCGGCTCCTGAGGCAGTTGCAAAGGATGAGAACCGGGAGCCTGATTCCAAAGACCGGATCAGTACCCACTAGACAGGAACTGCGGGCATGGTTCAGGCACTCCCTGGAGTGGGCTGGCGTGCCGTCTGTTAAATCGCTACTGCTCTGCTTACATCCTAAAACCATACGACTCAACAGGAACAAGGGGATTCTAGAGTGAACAAATCGGAACTGATCGATGCCATCGCCGCATCTGCCGATATCCCAAAAGCTACTGCTGGCCGTGCGCTGGACGCCATGATTGAATCCGTTACTGAGGCACTGAAGTCGGGAGATTCTGTGGTTCTGGTTGGTTTCGGTACTTTCGCCGTCAAAGAGCGCGCTGCCCGTACCGGCAGAAACCCGCAGACAGGCAATCCCATCAACATTGAAGCGGCCAGGATTCCGGGCTTCAAGGCTGGCAAGGCCCTGAAGGACGCCGTGAACTGAAGACCGCCGGTTTTCAGCCTGTTGTGCTCCGGCCAGCAGACAGTCAGGGCTGAACGCTAGTATTCGAGGAAGGCGCATCGTGCATGGTGCGCCTTTTTTATTGGAGTCCGCGCTGCACGGATTACTGGAGGACCCATGCTGCAACACATCCGGGATAATTCCCAGGGCTGGATAGCCAAGACGATTGTCGGGCTGATTATTGTGCTGATGACCTTTACCGGCATTGATGCCATTTTTAATGGCGACCGCAGCCGGCAGAAGGTTGCTGAAGTAAATGGAGAGGTCATAGACCAGGCCCAGCTGACCCGGGCCATCAGTATGCAGCGGGCCCAGTTTGCCCAGCAGCTGGGTGGCGGGTTTGACAGCTCGCTGCTTCAGGACGCTTTTCTGCGTGCCCCGGCCCTGAACAGCCTGATCGAGCGGATCCTGTTGCTGCAAAGCGCCAGGGCTGCTGGCTTTGCCTATTCCGGTCGGGCGCTGGACCAGGTTATTTTGCAGACCCCCGAATTCCAAGTGGATGGCAAGTTTTCAGCGGACCGCTTTGATCAGGTGATCCGCAATATGGGCTATGGCCGTCTGGAGTTCCGGCAACTGCTTGAGCAGGAAATGCTGATCGGTCAGCTGCGGGCTGGCATCATGGGATCAGCTTTTGCCACTGACCCGCAAGTTCAGGCATTTGCCCGGCTTGACCGGCAGACCCGGGATTTCAGCATGCACCTGTTCCGGGCTGATCCGGAGGCCATCACGTTGCCGGCTGACGCAGTCCAGCAGTATTACTCGGAACACAAAGCGCAGTTCCGCTCACCGGAGCAGGTGGTGGTCAGCTATATCGAGCTGAAAAAGGACCGGTTTTTCAATCAGGTCAGCGTGGACGAGCAGCAGCTGAAAGCCCTCTATGAGCAGCAGGTTGCCGCACTTGGCGAGCAGCGGCGGGCCGCCCATATCCTGATTCGGGTGGATGATCAGACCAGTGATGGGCAGGCCCGGAAAAAAATCGGGGAGATCCGGAGCGAGCTTGATCAGGGGGCTGACTTTGCCACTCTGGCCAGAAAAGATTCCCAGGACAAAGGTTCTGCGAGTGAGGGCGGGGATCTTGGATTTGCTGGCCCCGGGGTTTATGACCCTGCGTTTGAAAAAGCCCTGTTTGCCCTGCAGGAAGGACAGGTATCCGCCCCGGTACGCACAGCCTTCGGCTGGCACCTGATCCGGCTTGAGGCCGTCAAGGCCCCTGAAATTCCGTCCTTTGACAGCCTGCGACCGGAGCTGGAGCGGCAGTTCAAGGCCACCGAGGTTGAGCAACTGTTCGTCAGTGCGGTCAAGCAGCTGGATGCGGCGGCCTATGAGGCTGCGGATCTGGTCCAGCCTGCCAGTGAATTTGGACTGAAAATCCAGACGTCGGTACCCTTTGCCAGAACCGGTGCGGAGCAGGGGATTGCAGCTAACCCCGGGGTGATCCAGGCGGCTTTCAGTGATCCGGTATTGGTTGATGGTACCAACAGCGGGGTGATTGAGCTGGATCCAGAAACAGCAGTGGTGCTGCACCTTAAAGAGCATCGTGAGCCGGAAACCCTGCCGTTGGAGCAGGTCCAGGAGCAGATTGCCAGGCAACTCCGTCAGGAAAAAGCTACTGGGCAGGCCCGTCAGGCGGCGGAGGCAGCGCTGGCCAGCCTGCAGAAACCGGCTGCAGAGGAGGGCGGTGCATCCTTGGAGTGGCAGACTGTTGAAGCCGCCGGCCGGCATCAGGAGGGTATTGATCCGCTGGTTCTGGGCCAGGTATTCCGCATGCCTGCCGTCCAGAAAGCCGGCCCGGTCAACTATGCCAGTGTGGCACTGGGTGATGGCAGCATTGCTGTAGTGCGACTGGAGGGTGTGGCTGAGCCGGCTGAAGCCCTGACGGATGCCCAGAAACTGGAATACCGTCGTCTGCTGGCCTCCCGGGAGGGGCAGCAGGCTTTTTCGGCCTTTATGGAACGGGTTCGCGCTGCAGCTGACATTGAGCGCTGATTTCTGCCTGCTACCTGAAAACCGCACCAGCGCGTGCGGTTTTTTTATGGCGCTTTTCAGTCGTCCAGGCTGCCCATGGCCGTGGTGTTAAAACCACCATCCACATAAAGAATTTCGCCGCTGATGCCGGAGGCCAGATCCGAGCAGAGGAATGCACCGGCATTGCCGACTTCTTCAATAGTGACATTGCGCCGCAGCGGAGTCTGGCGCTCGTTGGCGGCCAGCATTTTACGGAAGCTGGCAATGCCCGATGCGGCTAGGGTACGGATTGGGCCGGCGGATACGGCATTGACCCGGGTACCTTCCGGGCCAAGGCTGGCAGCCAGATAACGGACTCCGGCCTCTAGGCTGGCCTTGGCCATGCCCATGACGTTGTAGTTGGGCATGGTGCGTTCGGCACCCAGGTAGGAGAGTGTCAGCAGGCTGCCGTTACGGCCCTGCATCATCGGCCGGCCGGCCCTGGCCAGCGCCACAAAACTGTAGCTGCTGATATCATGGGCAATCCTGAAGCCTTCGCGGGTGGTCACCTCGGTAAAGTCGCCATTCAGCTGGTCACCGGGTGCAAAGCCGACCGAGTGGACAATGATATCCAGCCCGTCCCATTTCTGGCCCAGCGCCTCAAATACGCGGGCAATGTCTTCGTCGCTGGCGACATCGCAGGGGAAGCACAGCTCCGGGCTGGAGCCCCAGCTGCTGGCAAACTCTTCAACGCGTCCCCGGAGCTTGTCATTCTGGTAGGTAAAGGCCAGCTCCGCGCCTTCGCGGTGCATGGCGGCGGCGATTCCGGACGCAATCGACAGTTTGCTGGCCACGCCGACGATCAATGCCCGTTTGCCACTAAGAAAACCCATGTGCTTGTCCCTCGTTATGGTTGTTCGGCCGCAGCGGGGGCCATCAAGGCCGAGTCCAGCAGCTGCCGGGTGTAGGGGTGTTGTGGAGCGCTGAAAATGGCCCCGGCGGTACCCTGTTCCACCACCTGTCCCTGCCTGATGACCACCAGCTGGTGGCTGAGCGCCTTTACCACGGCCAGGTCATGGCTGATGAACAGGTAGGTCAGATTATGTCTGGCCTGCAGGTCGCGCAGCAAATCAACCACCTGGCACTGTACGGTGCGGTCAAGCGCCGAGGTGGGTTCATCCAGCAGGATCAGGGCTGGTTTGAGCACCAGGGCCCGGGCCATGGCGATCCGCTGGCGCCGGCCGCCAGAGAACTCATGGGGATAGCGATGCCGGGTTTCCGGGTCCAGTCCCACCTCCTGCCGGGCGGCCATGATGG
>DIDB01000088.1 GCA_002417905.1 Pseudomonadaceae bacterium UBA5811 | reverse complement strand
CGTCAGCCCGAAGGGCTGCCTGCCACCTATCAGGTGGTTTATGGCCTGCTGCAACGGGCAGGGGAGCCGTGATGAGCCCCGCCTTTTTTGTCACCGGCACGGATACGGACATCGGCAAGACCACCATTGCGGCGGCCTGGCTGTGGCTGGCCCATCAGGCCGGTTACAGCACGGCCGCCAGCAAGCCGGTGGCCTCGGGCTGCGAGCAGACGCCTGAAGGCTGGCGCAATGCCGATGCACTGGCCCTGCAGGCAGAGTGCAGCCTGCCGCTGGCTTACGGGCAGGTCAATCCCTTTGCCTTTGCGCCCGCCATTGCGCCCCATCTGGCTGCCCGGGAGGCCGGTGTGGCGTTGGATGTTGTGGCGTTGCAGGGTGCCGTGCAGCCGGTGCTGGCGGCCGGAGCCGGTTTTACTCTGGTCGAAGGCGCCGGTGGCTGGCGGGTGCCGCTGGATGGGGAGGGTAGTCTGTCCGGGCTGGCGCTGGCACTGGGTCTGCCGGTGCTGCTGGTGGTGGGGATACGGCTGGGCTGTATCAATCACGCCCTGCTGACGGCAGAGGCCATCCGCCATGATGGCCTGCCGCTGGCTGGCTGGGTGGCCAATATCGTGGAGCCGCAGACTGCGCGGCTGGAGGATACTCTGGCTACCCTGAGGCAGCGGTTGTCTGCACCCTGCCTGGGCATCGTGCCCCATCTGGCGGATCCGTCGCCGGCTCGGGTTGCGGCCCATCTGCGTTTGCCGATAAAGGGTCATTGATCCGGGCGTTCGGGCATAGGGTGCCGGGCTGCAGGTCTGCCATAATGAATACAGAAAGGATGGCAGTGGAGGTCGGAATCATGCAAATCAACAGCAGCACCACAACGAACAGTGCCTTCTACAGTGGTCTGACGGGTCTCCAGAATGGTCAGGACCGGGTTGATCAGGCAGCGGCGGGGACAGTCGCCACGACCCTGCCGTCCACGCAGAGCGTACAGGGTACAGCCCGCAGCGAAACTGCCCAGTCTGATGCCAGCACCCTGGCCGACCGGATGGTCAATATGGATATGGGCAAATACCAAGTAGCGGCTTCGGCCAGAACCGTCAGTGCGGCCAGCGAAACCCTGGGCAGCCTGATTGATATTACCGCCTGATTTGCCGGGCGGTTCTCATCCTGGCGGGCGGCGCTTGACAGAGCGGAAGCTGCCCGGCCACCGTGTCCACAGCGGCGGATTGCCGGCAGGCCTGCAGTAACAGGCACCTGTCATGCTGGCCGCTCCAGTGTTCAACGGTGAGGTCTGATCCATGCCCGAATACAAGGCACCCCTGCGGGATATCCGTTTTGTGCGTGACGAGCTGCTGGATTATCCGGCGCATTACCAGAGCCTGCCCGGCTGTAGCGAGGCTACTCCGGAAACGGTGGCGGCCATCCTGACGGAGGGCGCCCGTTTCTGCGAGGCGGTGATTGCACCGCTCAATCCGGTGGGGGACCGGGAGGGTTGTACCTGGCATCCGGAAGGGGTGACGACTCCCCAGGGTTTCCGGGAGGCCTACCAGCAGTTTGTTGCTGCAGGCTGGCCCAGCCTGGCCCATGAGGAAGCCCATGGTGGCCAGGGGCTGCCGGAGTCCCTGTCAATGGCCTTCAGCGAGATGCTGGCCACGGCCAACTGGGCCTGGAGCATGTATCCCGGGCTGTCCCATGGCGCCATGAATACCCTGAGTGCCCACGGTACTCCGGAGCAGCAGCAGCTGTATCTGACCCGGCTGGTATCGGGGGAATGGACGGGTACCATGTGCCTGACCGAGGCCCACTGCGGCTCGGACCTCGGGCTGTTGCGGACCCGGGCCGAACCCCTGGCCGATGGTTCGTACCGGATCAGCGGCACCAAGATTTTCATTTCGGCCGGTGAGCATGATATGGCCAGCAATATCGTGCATATCGTGCTGGCCCGGCTGCCTGATGCACCTGAGGGTACCCGGGGCATTTCCCTGTTTATCGTGCCCCGCTTCCTGCCGGATGCCCAGGGCAATCCGGGGGCACGCAATGCCGTAAGCTGCGGCGCCATCGAGCACAAGATGGGCATTCATGGCAATGCCACCTGTGTGATGAACTTCGACGGGGCTACCGGCTTTCTGGTTGGTCCGCCGAACCGGGGGCTGAACTGCATGTTCACCTTTATGAACGTGGCCCGGCTGGGTACTGCCCTGCAGGGACTGGCCCATGCGGAGCTGGCGCTGCAGGGGGCTGTCCGCTATGCCCGGGAGCGCCTGCAGATGCGCGCCCTGAACGGCCCGCAGCACCCGGAGCTGCCCGCCGACCCGATTATTGTCCATCCGGATGTGCGGCGGATGCTGCTGACCATCAAGGCATTTGCCGAGGGCAACCGGGCGCTGATCTACTACGCCGCCCGGCTGGTGGATGTGGTGCAGCACAGCACGGATGACGCCCGGCGCCAGGAGGCTGACGAGCTGCTGGCCCTGCTGACACCCATCGCCAAGGCCTTTATGACCGAAGTGGGCTTTGAGGCGGCCAATCTGGGGGTCCAGGTGTTTGGGGGCCACGGTTATATCACCGAAACGGGCATGGAGCAGAATGTCCGGGACAGCCGGATTGCCTGTATTTATGAGGGCACCACCGGTATCCAGGCGCTTGACCTGCTGGGGCGCAAGGTGCTGATGAGCCAGGGTGAACTGCTCAAGCGCTTTACCCGGGTGATCCACAGATTCTGCCAGGCCCAGGCGGACAATGCTGTACTGCAGGAGTTTGTCGGGCCACTGGCCAGCCTGAACCGGGAGTGGGGGGAAGCTACCCTGCAGATCGGGATGTCTGCCCTGCAGAACCGGGATGAGGTAGGTGCCGCTGCGGTGGATTACCGGATGTATTCCGGCTATATCTGCCTGGCGTATTTCTGGGCGGACATGGCCCGGGTGGCTGCAGAAAAACTGGCGGGCGGCAGTACGGAAACCACGTTTTACACGGCCAAGCTGCAGACCGCCCGTTTTTATTACCAGCGCATCCTGCCCCGGACCCAGTCCCACCGGGCAGCGATGCTGGCCGGCGCAGGCAGCCTGATGGCCCTGTCTGCCGAAGCCTTTCTGACGGACTACTGACCTGCCGGGAGGAACCCATGAAAACCCGATATATGCTGACGCTTGAGGATGTACAGACCATTCTGGCCGCTGCCCGGGCCAGGGCAGAGGCCCATGGCTGGGCGGTAACCATTGCCGTGACCGACGATGGCGGGCATCTGCTGGGGCTGCTGCGGCTGGATGGCGCCTCGCCCAGCACTGCTTATATGGCCCCGGAAAAAGCCCGGACGGCCGCGCTGGGCCGCAAGGAGTCCCGTCTGTATGAGGAAAGCATCAACCGGGGGCGGATGTCGATGCTGTCCGCACCGGTGCTGCAGGGCATGGTCGAGGGGGGGCTGCCGGTTGTGGTGGACGGCGAGGTGATTGGTGCGGTGGGGGTTTCCGGGGTCAATCCCAGCGATGACCTGCAGGTGGCCCATAGCGGTGTTGAGGCCCTGCGTTCCAGCTGTGATTTTCTGGGCCTCTGAGGCCTTGGCCCCGGCGCGGATTCAGCTGCCGATGATGCCGCCATCGTCCTTGGTTATCAGCACCGTAGTGGAGCGGGGCCGGGTCTGGCCGTCGCTGGCCGGGTAGCTCAGGGCCGGGTGCTGCACATTGATCCATAGGCTGCGGTAGTCCGGGGTCCAGGTGATCCCGGTAATCTCGCAACCCCGGGGGCCGACCAGAAAGCGCCGTACTTCCCGGGTGCGGGGATCGGCACAGAGCAGCTGGTTGCAGCCGATCGTCTGCAGGGCTTCCAGCCCTTCGTCCGCGTCAGTTTCAATCCACAGCCGGCCGGCACCGTCAAAGGCCAGTCCGTCCGGTGAGGAGAAAATATCACCCTGGATGGTGCCGGTCAGGTTGGCCGGCACCGGCTGGCCATCCGGCTTCCGGGCACCCGGCTGTTCACCGGCCAGCAGGAAGATTTCCCACTGAAAGCGGGTGGCCGTGGGATCGGCATCCTGTTCATTCCAGCGCAGAATCTGGCCATGCAGGTTTTCCGGGCGTGGATTGGCGGCATCCACCGGCTGTTTCTGGCCGCGCCGGTCATTGTTGGTCAGGCTGACATAGACCTCTCGGCTTTGCGGATGGACCGCCACCCACTCCGGGCGATCCATTGGCGTGGCGCCCAGCTGGTCAGCCGCTGCCCGGGCATTGAGCAGCACCTCGGCCTGGCTGGCAAAGCCATTCTCGGCGGTCAGGCCAGACTGGCCATGTACCAGGGCCAGCCATTCACCATGGCCATCGGCATCAAAACGGGCTACATACAGCGTGCCTTCATCCAGCAGCTGGCGGCTGGCCTCCGGGCGAGCCGGGTCAAAATGGCCCGAGGGGACGAATTTGTAGATGTATTCCCCTTTGGTGTCGTCACCGGAGTAGTAGGCCATGCGGCCATCGGTGCCCAGCGAGAGGGTGGCGCACTCCCGGCACAGCCGGCCAAAGGCGGTACGTTTGACCGGCTGGCTGTCCGGGTCGAAGGGGTCAATTTCCACGACCCAGCCAAAGCGGTGCGGCTCCTGGACATGGCCCAGATGGGGCAGGTCAGGCTGGGGGGTGACATCAAAGCGGGGGTCGGCGGTTTCCCAGGCATACAGCTGGCTGGTATGCAGGGCGGAAATTCCGTAACGGCGGTGGCTGGTACGGCGGGCGTAATCGTCCGGATCGCGGTTCAGAAAGTAGTAGTGCCAGTTTTCCTCGCAGATCAGGTAGGTGCCCCAGGGCGTAATGCCGCTGGAGCAGTTGTTCAGGGTGCCCAGCACTTCACGGCCTGTTTCATCGCTGGCGGTTTTCATCAGCATGTGCCCGGCCAGCGGGCCGCTGATCCGGATCGGGGTCAGGGCGGACAGGCGGCGGTTATAGCGGGATGGCAGGACGCGCTGCCACTGGCCCTGCGGGTCCTTGCGGATCTCGATAATGCTCAGGCCGTGGGCGGCCTGTTCTTTGCGCACCTCGGCCAGGGGCCGCCGGCCATCCACGAAGCTGAAGCCATTGGGGTGCAGGGTCGGATTGACATACTCGTGGTTGATCACCAGCAGGCCGTGGCCATCAGGATCGTCGGCAAAGGGGAAATAGTGCATGCCATCATGGTTGTCACCGGCCTGCCCGAGCTGGGCCTGCCAGTCATCGCTGGCATCGCTGTGCCAGGCGGGCGCATTGGCCAGCACCGCATCGCCCCAGGAGAAAAAGGGCCGGGCCTGGTAACCGGGGGCAATGCTGATCTGGTCAAAGGTGGCCGAGGTCTGGAGCGGCACGCCCTGAAAGCCCAGCAGGCGGTCCGGCCCGCTGGCCCGGGCGACCCGCTGGAGCGGTCCGGCCAGAAACCCCTGGGCCGCCAGCCCGAGGCCACCTTTCAGCAGGTTGCGCCGCTGCAGATCCAGCGGTGCATTGTGGCTGGGGTTGATGGCCTGGTCATCCCGGGCCCTGAGGGCACGGTGAAAGTCGCCGGAATCCTGTGACATGCGGAGGCGCTCCTGTGTAATGCGGGCATGGCGGGCACTATGGAAACAACCCTGTTACAGCAGGATGACAGTGGCCGGGCCAGGCAAAGGTCGTACTATTTCGCAATTTGCCAGGAAAGCGGCCCGGAATGACTGGCGGCGGATGAGGCTCTGTGGTGCCATGCCCAGCCTTGTAGCGGACTGGATGGGGTGGCAATGGATCATTTTCTGGAAAACCTGAATGGGCTGGTCTGGGGGCCGCCGATGCTGGTGGCCATTCTGGGCACCGGGCTGTTTTTGATGCTGCGGCTGGCCGGTATGCCGCTGTTGCGGATTGGCAGTGGTTTCCGCCTGTTGTGGCAGGGCCGGCGCCGGGATTCTGGAGCCGGAGAAATCAGTCCGTTCCAGGCGCTGATGACCTGTCTGGCGGCCACCGTGGGTACTGGCAATATTGCCGGTGTGGCCACGGCCATTGTGATGGGGGGACCCGGCGCACTGTTCTGGATGTGGTGCACGGCACTGGTCGGGATGGCGACCAAATACTGCGAGGTGGTGCTGGCAGTACATTATCGGGAGACCGATGGCCGGGGTGAGCAGGCCGGTGGTCCGATGTATGTGATCAAAAATGGCCTGGGGCCGAAATGGGCCTGGCTGGGCGGGCTGTTTGCGCTGCTGGGCGGACTGGCTGGCTTTGGCATTGGCAATATGGTGCAGGTCAACAGCATGGCCCATGCCCTGGCCGGCTCGCTGGGCATCCCTTTCTGGCTGACCGGGCTGGTCTGCATGCTGCTGGTCGGGCTGGTGGTGCTGGGAGGGATCCGGCGGATCGGTGCCGTGGCGGCGGCGCTGGTGCCGCTGATGTGTCTGGTGTACATGGCAGTTGCCGTGCTGGTGCTGGTGGTCAATGCCCAGGCAATTCCGGCGGCGCTGGAGCTGGTGTTTACCGAAGCGTTTACCCCGGCTGCAGCCGGAGGCGGCTTTGCCGGGGCAACGGTGCTGATGGCGATCCGCTATGGCGTGGCCCGGGGGATTTTCTCCAACGAAGCCGGGCTGGGCACGGCCGGAATCGCCCAGGCTGCCGGAACAACGGACAGCGCCGTGACCTCGGGCCTGATTGGCATGCTGGGCACCTTTATCGATACCCTGGTGATCTGTTCGCTGACTGGACTGGCCATCATCTGTTCCGGCGTCTGGAATTCCGGGGCTACCGGGGCCGCACTGTCCGCCTCTGCCTTTGAGACCGCCCTGCCAGGTGCGGGCAGCATCCTGCTGAGCCTGGCGCTGGTGGTGTTTGCGTTTACCACGGTACTGGGCTGGAGCTATTACGGGGAAAAATGCTGGGAGTTTCTGGGTGGCTCCCGGCTGGTCTGGCCATTCCGGGTGCTCTGGGTGCTGGCGGTCCCCCTGGGGGCACTGGTGCAGCTGGATTTTGCCTGGCTGCTGGCCGATACGCTGAACGGCCTGATGGCATTGCCCAACCTGCTGTCCCTGTTGCTGCTCAGCCCGGTGGTGGTCCGGCTGACCCGCCAGTATTTTGCAGCGCAGCATCCGTAAGGATCAGCGGCGCAGCCAGCCATCTGCCCGGGCTAGGCGCCAGCCTTCCAGCCCGAGGCAGAGGCCACGCAGCAGCATAAAGCTGATAAAGCTCAGCCACAGGCCATGGTTGCCCAGTCTCTGGCTGAGCAGGGCGACGGGCAGGGCCAGCAGGGCGGCCAGCAGCATGGCATTGCGCATTTCCCGGGCGCGGGTGGCGGCGATAAACAGTCCATCCAGCAGGTAACTCCAGACTGCAATCAGCGGCAGGATAGCCAGCCAGGGCAGGTAGATGCGGGCCAGCTGCTGGACCTCTGGCTGGTCGGTCTGCAGCTGGATAAACAGGTCGCCGTATAAGCCAAAGCCCAGCGCAAAGCCGAGACTGGCCAGTCCGGCCCAGCAGCCGGTCACCAGCAGGATCCGGCGCAGGGCCCTGGCATCTGCCGCGCCGATGGCGTGGCCACTCAGGGCTTCCAGAGCATGGGCCAGTCCGTCCAGGGCAAAGGCGGTCAGCAGCAGGCCATTGAGCAGCAGGGCATTGGCAGCTACCGTGGCGTCACCCAGCCGGGCTCCCTGCCAGGCCATCAGCAGGAATACCGCCTGCAGGATCAGCGAGCGCAGCAGGATATCGCGGTTGACTGCCAGCAGGGGCCGCCAGCTGTACCACTGCCTGAGGGTTGCCCAGCAGGTCTGGCCCGGATACTGGCGCAGGATGGCAGGGGTCAGGGCTAGGCCGAGCAGGGCACCGCTCCACTCCGCGCTTACCGAGGCCAGTGCCGCGCCCCGGGTACCCATGTCCAGGCCAAGTACCAGAATCAGGTCCAGCAGGATATTGAGCGCATTGGTGGCCAGCAGCATGACCAGTGGCGCCCGGGTATTCTGGGCGCCAATAAACCAGCCGATCAGTGCACAGCTGGTCAGGGCGGCGGGCAGGCCGTACAGGCGCAGCCGGAAATATTCTTCGGCCTGCAACTGCAGCCCGGCGGAGGCCTGCATGGAGTGCAGCAGGGGCTGGGCCAGTGGTGCGGCCAGCAGGGCTAGCAGCAGTCCCAGTCCCAGCCCGAGTAGCAGGGCCTGGGCCAGTATCTGGCGCAGTGGTCCGCCTTCGCACCGGCCGGCCGCCTGGGCGGCAAAGCCTGTGGTGCCCATGCGCAGGAAAATCAGGATACCGGGCAGGACTTCATAGGCGGTGGCACCTACTGCAACGGCACCGAGCTGGTGGCTGCCCGGCAGATGGCCGACGATGGCGGTATCGGTCAGGTTGACCAGCGGTACCGACAGATTGGACAGGATCATCGGCAGGGCCAGTCCCCAGATCTGGCGGTGGATGCCCGGCTGCTGCCAGGCCTGGCGCCAGCAGGCCAGCAGCGGGCCCATTCAGTAGATCAGCCAGCTGAGCAGGCCAAAACCGAGCAGCAGCCAGATCAGGCCGCCCATGACCGCACCGTGCAAGAAGGCCCGGATGGCGGCGATCAGCATCAGCAGGCCGATGATCAGCCCGGCAATGGAGAACACGGAGGCGCTGATACCCAGGGTGCTGGACAGTCCCTCCAGAAAGTCATGGCTGGCGGTGCCCAGCCAGGTGAAGAAGCCTTGCAGGGCTTCGACAATCCAGCGGATTGCTGCGCCCAGCATCTGGCCCAGGGTTTCAAAAAAGCCGTCTGGCGGCTGCTGTTCGGTTGACATGGAGAGCTCCGCTGGAAAAGGGGCACAGTCTGGCGCAAAAGCCGGCCGCTCAGAAGGGTTTGACCACCACGAGAATCACAATGGCCAGCAGGAACAGGACCGGGATTTCGTTGAACCAGCGGAAAAAGACATGGCCATGGGAATTCTGGCCGCTGGCAAAGCGCCGCAGCTGGATACCGCACAGGAAGTGGTAACCGGCCAGGATCACCACCAGGATCAGCTTGACATGCAGCCAGATGCCGGTGGCAAACAGCATGGGGTTCATCTTGAGCAGGGCCAGGCCAAACAGGAAGGTGGCGGTCATGGAGGGCGTCATGATGCCCCGGTACAGTTTGCGTTCCATGATGCAGAAGCGTTCCCGGCTGGGCAGGTCATCGCTCATGGCGTGGTAGACAAATAGCCTTGGCAGGTAAAACAGTCCGGCAAACCAGCAGACCATGGCGATAATGTGCAGGGCTTTCAGCCAGAGATAGAGCATGGGGGTTCTCCTTGCAGTACAGTTTGGGCCGGGTCTGCATGGTAGTCCCCGTCTGCGGGGCCGTCATCCTGGTAGAGGGGTGGCGTTTCTGTCTGGGCCGGAACAGGGCTTCCGGCATTTATCGGCGTTCAGCACGAGGTTTTTCATGATCAAGGTCGGTATCGTGGGTGGCACAGGCTATACCGGAGTGGAGTTGTTGCGCCTGCTGGCCCTGCATCCACAGGCTGAGGTGGTGGCCATTACCTCCCGTTCGGAAAGCGGGGTCCGGCTCGGCGAGATGTTCCCGAACCTGCGGGGGCACTATGACCATCTGGCATTCAGTGTGCCGGATGTGGACCAGCTTGGTGGCTGTGATGTGGTGTTTTTTGCCACGCCGCATGGGGTGGCCCATGCCATGGCCGCCCAGCTGCTGGAGCGGGGCACCCGGGTCATTGATCTGTCTGCCGATTTCCGTATCCGGGATGCCCGGGAATGGTCCCGCTGGTATGGTCAGCCCCACGGTGCTCCGGAGCTTTTGCCCGAGGCGGTGTACGGCCTGCCCGAGGTCAACCGTGAACAGATCCGTGAGGCCCGGCTGATTGCGGTCCCCGGCTGCTATCCGACGGCGACCCAGCTGGGGCTGATTCCGTTGCTGGAGCAGGGGCTGGTGGATCCGTTGCGCCTGATCGCCGACTGCAAGTCCGGGGTGAGCGGCGCAGGCCGGGGGGCGAAGGTTTCCTCACTGCTGACCGAGGCCAGTGAAAGCCTGATGGCCTATTCGGTCAAGGGGCACCGGCATCTTCCGGAAATCACCCAGGGGCTGTGCCGGGCTGCGGGCGCGCCAGTTGGCCTGACGTTTGTGCCCCATCTGGCACCTATGATCCGCGGCATCCATGCCACGCTGTACGCCACGCTGCTGGATACCCGGACTGACCTGCAGAAGCTCTACGAGCTGCGCTATGCCGATGAACCTTTTGTTGATGTGATGCCGGCCGGCAGCCATCCGGAAACCCGCAGTGTCCGGGGAGCCAATGTCTGCCGGATTGCGGTGCACCGGCCCCAGGATGGCGATCTGGCCGTGGTGCTCTCGGTGATTGATAATCTGGTCAAGGGAGCCTCCGGCCAGGCACTGCAGAACATGAATATCATGTTTGGTCTGGACGAGCGTCTGGGCCTGAACAGCCCTGGCCTGCTGCCCTGATGGATTCATTCTGGCGGCACCTGTGCCTGGCCGCTGTTTTTCCAGGAGATGCAAATGACTGTTGAAACCTATACCCCTGATGCCCTGCAGCTGACCCAGAGTGCGGTCAACCGGGTCAAGCGCCTGATCCAGGCCGAAGGCAAGCCGGAGCTCAAGCTGCGGGTTTATGTCACTGGTGGCGGTTGCTCCGGCTTCCAGTATGGCTTCAGTTTTGATGAGGCCATGGCGGATGATGATACGGTAGTCGAACGGGATGGGGTCAGGATGGTGGTTGATCCGATGAGCTTCCAGTATCTGGCCGGAGCCGAGGTTGATTATGAGGAGGGACTGGAGGGGTCACGCTTTGTGGTCAAAAACCCGAATGCGGCTACAACTTGTGGCTGCGGACAGTCGTTCTCGGTCTGATCCGTTCAGGCCGGATAGATGGCGCCCAGTATACGTGGACCCCGGGCGCCGGTCACTTCGGGCCGGTTGCCCGGCTGGCGCTCCAGACAGGCCCGGGCCAGCCAGGCAAAAGCCATGGCCTCAACCCAGTCCGGATCAATACCCAGCTGGCGGGTGCTGGCTACCCGGCTTTCCGGGCACAGTGCCTGCAGGCGTTGCAGCAACTGCTGGTTATGGGCTCCACCGCCACAGACCAGCAGTTCCGCCGGTTTTTCCGCGGGAAGTGCCTGATGGATGCTCCGGGCGGTCAGCTCCAGCAGGGTGGCCTGAACGTCTTCGGCTGCGGCTACGGATGGAAAGCGGGCTAGCATCTGCTGGAGCCAGTCCATATTGAAAGTTTCCCGTCCAGTGCTTTTGGGGCCGCTGCGGGCAAAAAATGGATCGGCCAGCATCTGCTGCAACAGCTCCGGCAGCAGCTGGCCACCGGCGGCCCACTGGCCTCCCTCATCATAGGGCCTGCCCCTGTGGTGCTGGATCCAGGCGTCCAGCAGCACATTGCCGGGACCACAGTCAAAACCCCGCACCGGCTGGTCCGGAGCCAGCAGGGTCAGGTTGCTGAAACCACCGATATTCAGGATGGCCCGTGGTTGCCGGGCATGACCGAACAGGGCCTGATGAAAGGCGGGAACCAGCGGGGCACCTTCGCCTCCAGCAGCCACATCCCGGCGCCGGAAATCACTGACTACCGTAATGCCGGTCAGCTCGGCCAGCAGGGCCGGGTTGCCGCTCTGGATGGTAAAGCCCCGGGCCGGTTCATGGCGGATGGTCTGACCATGGCTGCCCAGTGCGATGATCTGTCCGGCAGGCAGTCCGGCTTTTTGCAGCAGTTCACGGACACCACTGGCGGCTTCACGGACCCAGGTGTTTTCAGCCAGGGCACTGCGGGCCAGCTCGTCATGTCCCGGACTGCACAGGGCCAGCAGCTCCTGCTGCAGGGCAGGGGGCATGGGCCGGTAAAGGGTTTCCCGCAAAACCAGTTCTTGTCCGGTCTGCTCGGTCAGGGCCAGGTCAAAACCATCCAGGCTGGTGCCGGACATCAGTCCGATGTAATAAGCCATGCTGTCGGGTCTGCTCAGTCCTGGCGAAGGGCCAGCCGGGTGGGTTTTTCCCGGTCCATCTGGGCCAGCAGGGTTGCCGTTGTGGCCTGGAGGCGTTTTTTCTCTTTGCTGCCCAGTGGATCGGAGAGCGCCAGTTTCTGGCCGAGCGGATCTACATGCTGGCCATTGATCTGGAATTCATAGTGCAAGTGCGGGCCTGTTGACAGGCCGGTCGTCCCGATATAACCGATGATCTGTCCCTGTTTTACCGGAACGCCATTGCGGATGCCTTTTGCAAAGCCGCGCATGTGGGCGTACAGCGTGCGGTATTTCTGGCCGTGCTGGATGATGACTGTATTGCCATAGCCGCCATTCCGGCCGGCCAGTACGACTTTTCCATCACCAGCGCTTTTGATCGGTGTGCCCTGGGGAGCCGCGTAGTCAACTCCCTTATGGGCACGGATTTTGTTGAGAATTGGATGGCGGCGTCCGATCGAGAAGCGGGAACTGATCCGGGCAAAGTCGACGGGTGTCCGGATAAACGCTTTGCGCAGGGCTTCGCCACTGGCGGTGTAATAACGGACTGGGCCGTTGTCAACGGCATGGCGGATAGCGGTATACGTTTTTCCCTGATTGGTGAAGCGGGCAGCCAGGATCTTTCCGGTTTCGCTACGCTTGCCTTTGATGCGCTTTTCTTCGTAGATCAGTTCGAAGGTATCGCCTTTCCTGAGATCTAGCGCAAAGTCGATGTCATAACCAAAAATGTTGGCCAGCTCCACGGCTAGCCGGTGGCTGATGCCCGCTTTCCGGGCTGCTGCAAACAGGCTGCTTTCGATCACGCCATAAGCATAGACTGAACCGCTTTTTGGGGTGACGTTGGGCTCTTTGAGCAGGTTGTACTGGCCATCAGCATTCCTGATGACGGTTATGGCCTCGACGCTGTCTGGCTGGAAGCGCAGCCTGGCTAGCTCACCCTCTTTATTAAACTCGAAGTCAAAAGACTGGCCGTTTTTGAGGCGGGTCAGTGTTGTCCGGATTCTGGTGCCCAGTGCCAGAATTTCCTGCAGAGTTGCGGTGGGTATTCCGGCTTTTTCGAACAGGCCAGACAGGGTATCTCCCGGTGTAACGGCCAGTGTTTTCTGATTCTGGTGTTTGGTCCGGGCTTCTTTCAGGGCTGCAGCTGTGGCGCTTCCGGGCGCCTCAGCTTCGCTGGGGGCTGTCAGGGATGGTTCTTCCTGGCCCTGCTGTTCCCCAGCCGTTCCGGCAATCTGTTTTCTGATGTGATTCAGGGCCAGTTCCCGGGGAGAGAGCTGCTCCTGTCCCGGGTTGGTAGCGCTCCGTTTGGCTTCGACATCGCGGGAGGGAAATACCAGCAGTGTCAGACTGAGGACTGCTGCTATACCACTGGCGGCCAGCAGGTGGCCTTTAGGATAGAGGGATGCCTTTTTTGCGGATTTTATCATTGGGGCAGGCAGTCAGGTCAGTAAAAATCATGAATGGGTAACTGCTTAAAGTATAAATAAAAACATTGGCAGCAAGCAGGTGGTTGCCCGCTAATTGCGTAAAGTAATACATGGGTCAAACTTGTTTTAAAATCCCGCTCCTGTATTTTCCATGGATTTATCTGCGGGACGGTGACGATGAAGTCTACAGAAGAGCAGTTACAGCTCATCAGGCGTGGGGCGGAAGAAATTCTTGTTGAGTCGGAGCTGGTGGCCCGGCTTGAGCAGGGGCGGCCTCTGCGGGTCAAGGCCGGATTTGATCCCACAGCGCCTGACCTGCATCTGGGGCATACGGTCCTGATCAACAAGCTGCGGCAGTTCCAGCAACTGGGGCATCATGTTGTTTTCCTGATCGGGGATTTTACCGGAATGATCGGTGATCCCAGTGGCAAGAATGCGACCCGTCCGCCACTGACCCGTGACCAGGTGCTGGAAAATGCTGAAACCTACAAGGCGCAGGTATTCAAAATTCTGGATCCGGCCAAAACGGAGGTAGCATTCAACTCGACCTGGATGGACCAGCTGACGCCGGCTGATTTTATCCGCCTGGCTTCGCAGTACACCGTGGCCCGTATGCTGGAACGGGATGATTTTCACAAGCGCTATGCTTCAGGGCAGTCAATTGCCATTCATGAGTTCCTGTATCCGCTGGTTCAGGGGTATGACTCAGTAGCTCTGCGGGCTGATGTGGAGCTGGGGGGGACAGACCAGAAATTTAACCTGCTGATGGGACGCGAGTTGCAGCGTGCCTATGGCCAGGAGTCGCAGTGCATTGTGACCATGCCTCTGCTGGAGGGGTTGGACGGTTTTAAAAAAATGTCCAAGTCGCTGGGGAACTATGTTGGCATCCAGGATGCTCCCGGGGTGATGTACAGCAAATTGGTTTCCATTCCGGATACGCTGATGTGGCGCTATTTTGAGCTGCTGAGTTTCCGTCCCTCAGAGGAAATTGCGGCATTTCAGTCGGATGTGGGGAGGGGGGCCAATCCGAGGGATATCAAGATCCTGCTGGCAGAAGAAATCGTGGCCCGCTTCCATGGTGAAGAGGCCGCCCGCAATGCCCATCGTGCAGCGGGAAACCGGATGAAAGATGGTGAATTGCCGGAGGATATTCCAGAGCTGATGCTGACAACTGCAGAGGATCTGCCAGTCGCGGCAGTACTGAACCGGGCCGGGATGGTTAAAAATGCGGCGATGGCCAGAGATTTGCTGGATTCTGGCCGGGTACGCATAGATGGTGAGTGTGTTGACCGCAATTTTGTGATGATCACTGGCCAGACCTACCTTTGTCAGGCGGGAAAAAAGGCCTTTGCCCGGATCACCTTGCAGAGCGGTTCTGCTCAGTAATCTATCTTTATTGGTTGCTTGACACGTTGGCAGCCTGCTGTATTATTCGCCTCCCCGCCGCAGGGCACTCCCTGCAGCGGGCCGGTGTCAGCACTGTGGTTTCGCCCCGGCTTCTGTCCTGCTGTTGCAGCATCAGTCGCCATAGCCGGAACCAGATCAGAAAGATCAAAAACAGGGTTGACATGCGGCAGGGCTGCTGTAGAATGCGCGGCCTCGGTTGAGACGAAGCAGAAACCTCCGGGTCGCCCTTCTCCCCCAACGCTCTTTAACAACAGAATCAAGCAATTCGTGTGGTTGCTTGTGAGACGTCTGATA
>DIDB01000171.1 GCA_002417905.1 Pseudomonadaceae bacterium UBA5811 | reverse complement strand
AGTGATAAACAGGGCCGGCAGATGCTGCAGGGAGAGTGGCGTGCGCAGCAGCTGGTGCTGGGTGGCTTCGCCACAGTCAACCAGCAACCAGTCCCGGCCCTCCTGCAGGGCCAGTGCACTCAGGTTGCGCTGGCGGGTTGGGGTACCGGCCGAGGTGCCCAGAAACAGCAGCTCCATGTTCAGCCGGGCTCCGGGTGCAGGTGGATGGCCAGCCACAGTGCGGGCTCGCTGACCTGTTCGACCCGGTGTGGCGTGCCCGCCGGCAGAAACAGGTAGTCGCCGGACCGCATGACCTGTGTCTGGCCGTTGATGCTCAGGCGGGCCTCTCCCTGCAGCAGCACTACCCATTCGTCCTGGGGCTGCTGGTAATCGGCTGGGGTAATCCGGGTCGAGCTGATGATCCGCTCGATCTGCAGGTTGCGCTGGCGCAGCAGGGTCTCAAACCGCTCGCCTTCGGCAGGTGGCTGGGCCTGTGCAAACAGGTTGCCGCTCAGCATGCCGGATCCAACGGCTGCTCGCGGCCCCGCAGGCGCTGCCAGAGCCGTACCAGCGGCAGGCGGTTGATCAGCATGGCCAGAAAAATCAGCGCGCAGCCAGTCAGTTGCAGGCCGCTCATCTGTTCATCCAGCCACCAGGCTGCGACCACTGCTGTCCAGATGGGCTCAAGGGTCATGATGATGGCGGCATGGCTGGCTGGAGCCATGCTTTGGGCGCGGAGCTGGATAAAAAAACGCAGGGTGGTTGCCAGCAGTACACTGGCCAGAAACCAGCTCCAGTCACCGGCTGTCTGTGCCCAGTACCAGGGTTCAGTGCCGGCTGACAGCAGCAGGGTAAGCAGCCCGGTAACTCCCAGCTGGATGGTGACCAGCGGCAGCACCGGCATCCGTGCGGCCGTATGGCTGTTCAGGGTAAAGCAGAGACCCAGCAGCAGGGCTGCAGCCAGAAACAGCAGCTCACCGCTGCCCAGCACGAAGTCGCCATCCAGGGACAGGCAGGCCAGCCCGGCGACCACGCAGGGCAGACTCAGCCAGACTCCTGCAGGGGGCCGGTCTCCGGCCAGCAGGCCGATAAAAGGGACAAATACCACGCCCAGACAGGCCAAGAATGCACCTACGCCCAGATGGGTGGCCATTTGCAGGCCTTCGATCCAGCAGGTCATGGCAGCGCCGAAGACCAGCCCGATCAGCAGTGCCGGGCACCATTGCCGGGCTGTCAGCCGGGCCAGTCTTGGCCAGGCCGGGGCCAGCAGCACCAGGCTGGCCAGGGTAAAACGCAGGCCAATAAACAGCAGGGGCTCAAAACCATGCAGGGCTTCCCGGGAAAAAATCCAGCCCAGTGCGGCCAGCAGCGTGGTCAACAGCAACAGCAGATCGGCAGAAGCAGAGGCCATGCAGTCTCCGGAGTGAGGTTTCAGGCCAGATGGCGCCGGCGCCAGCGGCAGTAGAAGTAGGCTGCCCCGGACAGGATGCCGGATAGCGTGGCAATCATCGCCATGACCGGAGCCGCCTGGACCAGCAGTGGCGTATCTTCCAGCCCGAGCCAGACGCTCAGGGCTGCCAGTCCGGTGGGGGCCGCCAGTGTAGCCGCAATGGTCGCCACCCCGGAGGCAATTCCGGTAGCCATGGACAGGGTCTCGACATGACCGGCCAGCTGCTCGCGCTGGCCATCAATCCGCCGGGCGGACTCGCCGAGCCGGCCGTGCAATGCTTTGAGACGGGGCCGCATACCGGTTCTCCCCGGGGCTGGTAGTGGCTGACCGGCACAAGCTTACCGCGTTTGCCCGAAAGCCTGAATGGTTCAGGCCTGTATGGCCGGCTGCACCTGTTCCGGGTCCTGGACAAACAGGCTGTAACGGGTTTTTTCCATGTTTTCGAAAGCCAGCAGCCGTTCGATGATCGGTGTAGTCAGCACCTTGCCCTCGTTGAGCAGCAGTATCCCGCTGTCGGCATTCAGGTTGCGGACCAGCACCATGCCCGGTTTCAGCTGGCGGGTATCTACGGCGCGCACGCCGGGCTGGCCGCTGCGCACGCCAGGCACCACCCGTGAGCATACTTCGGCAAAGGATTCCACCAGCTGGGGATCATAGATTTTTCCGGCGTATTTGCGGATCAGCAGCAGGGCTTCATCCTGATTGAGGTGCCGCTCCAGGATCAGCCCCTTTTGCAGCTCCACAAAATCCACCGCCAGCTTGATCAGCCGCGAACCAAAGGGAATGGCGGCCTCTTTCAGATTATCGGGAAAGCCCTTGCCATCCCAGCGTTCCTGGTGGTGGCGGATCAGGGGCCGGGCATCCTGTAGCGGCTCCAGGGCCATAAACAGGCTTTCGCTGCGGCCCGGGTAGTCGCGAAACAGCTCACGGTCCTTTTTGTACAGCTGCTCCGAAGGCAGCTCGATCAGGTTATCCGGCCAGCTCAGCTTGCCGATGTTGTACAGGGCGGCGGCCATGGTGATATCCCGGGTCTGTCCTTCGTCCAGTCCGAGCTGGCTGCAGAACGCCCGGGTCAGGTCAATCACTTCCTGGTTGGTCTGCTTGTCCCGGGGCAGGCGCTGGTTGATCAGCAGGGAAAAAACTTCGGTGCTGAGCACATAACTGTGGCGCAGCTCTTCATAGGCCAGATCCAGCATGTCGGCTGTCTGCTGCAGTTCGGCCGTACGGGCGGCAATCCGCTGCTCCAGGCTGCTATTCAGTTCCTGCAGTGTCTGGTTCTGCTGCTGGACAGTTTCCAGCAGTTCATGGCGCTCCCGCTCGATGGCCTGATGGGCGACTGCCTGGCGCAGGGTCAGCAGCAGCTCGTTGTCATTCCAGGGTTTATGCACAAAGTGATAGATATGTCCCTCGTTCAGAGCTGTGACCAGCATATTCAGGTCTGGGTGGGCGGTCAGCAGGATACGGATCGTATCTGGCCGGTGCCGGTGAATATGGGTCAGCAGGGTGGGGCCATCCATATCCTGCTGCATATGGGCATCGGCCAGTACCAGGTCAAAGGGGGATTCGCTGAACAGTACCAGCGCCTGGCTACCGCTGGTGGCTGTGGCCAGCTCATAGGGCTGGTTATTCAGGAGATGGCACAGGTGGTCAAGTGTGCTCCGGTCGTCATCAACCAGTAAAAGCCGGGGGCGGTGTCTGGATTCCGGTGTGCTCATCGGGTTCTTCCTGAATCGGCTGGAGGGCTGTAAATACAGGGCAAAGGTAGCAGATATTGGCTGAGGGCCAGCCAGCACCCGCAGGGACCCCGGAATGAGAGGGTGCGGGCTGGTTCTTTTGGAGGAGGCCGAGCCTCTGGCCTGTTCAGGCTCCATGAGCGGGAACGACAGGCTGGAAAGGGGCCGGTTCCCGGCCCCTTTTATTTTTCAGGGACGCCCGGATATTCAGTGATCAGCCTGCGCCAGGGGGCTCATCGTCGGCTTCGCCCGGTTCGGTATGGGGAACGCCGGGAGCGGGCAGCTCCCGTTCATCCGGGCAGGGGGTCAGGGGCAGATCGCCAGGCAGATCACGGATGACCGGGTCGGGCTGGGGCAGATCAGGACGGCTGTGGCTCATGGACAGGTCTCCTGGGGAGGGGCAAATGTCTGGACAATCAGTCAGATAGCGGTTGACAGGGTTCTGGCATTTTATCGCCTTTCGATTATCCTGCAGAAACTGCCCCACTGTCTGGCCAGGCTGGCTCTGCTGCCAGCCCTGCTGGCCCCCTGCCTAACTGCTGATCAATGGGGCTCATCACAATGAGCCGTCCGGCATTGATGTCGACCGGAGAGTCCCTGTTGCCGCCCCGGGCCGAACTGGAAGCG
>DIDB01000193.1 GCA_002417905.1 Pseudomonadaceae bacterium UBA5811 | reverse complement strand
GTGCGGGAGAGAGGGCGGTGATCCCGGTAATTTCTGTTGAAGGCTTGACCAAAACCTATGCTTCCGGCCATCCGGCCCTGAAGCGCATTGACCTGCAGACCCGCCGTGGCGAAATCTTTGCCCTGCTGGGCCCGAATGGTGCAGGCAAAACCACGCTGATCAGCATCATCTGCGGTCTGGTCAATCCGGGCAGTGGCCGGGTGCGGGTAGATGGTTTTGATGTGCAGGAGGATTACCGCCAGGCCCGGCGACGGATCGGGCTGGTGCCCCAGGAGCTGCATAACGAGGGTTTCGAGAGCGTCTGGACTACCGTGCGTTTCAGCCGGGGCCTGTTTGGCCGGGCGCCGGATGATGCCCGGCTGGAGCAGATCCTGAAAGACCTGTCGCTCTGGGACAAGAAGGACGCGCGGATTCTTGACCTGTCCGGCGGCATGAAGCGCCGGGTGATGATTGCCCGGGCGCTGGCCCATGAGCCGGAAATCCTGTTTCTGGACGAGCCGACTGCCGGAGTGGACGTTGAGCTGCGCCGTGACATGTGGGCCATGGTGCGCCGGCTGCGGGAGCAGGGGGTGACCATTATCCTGACTACCCACTATATCGAGGAGGCCGAGGAAATGGCCGACCGGATCGGGGTGATCCGCCAGGGTGAAATCATTCTGGTCGAGGAAAAGCAGCAGCTGATGACCCGGCTGGGCAAACGGCAGCTGCTGATCCAGCTGCAGCAGCCACTGGCCGCCCTTCCGGCATCGCTGGCCGACGGTCTGCTCAGCCTGTCTGCCGATGGCACTACCCTGACATACACCTTTGATGTACAGCACGAGCACACCGGGATTGCGGGCCTGCTGCGCCAGCTGGGTGACCTGGGCATCGACTTTGCCGACCTGCAGACCCGGCAGAGCTCGCTGGAAGAAATTTTTGTCGGTCTGGTCAGGAGCGAACCATGAACCTGTATGCCATCCGGGCCATTTACTGTTTCGAGCTGGCCAGAGCCTGGCGGACCCTGTTCCAGAGCATCGCCACGCCAGTGATTTCCACCTCGCTGTATTTCATTGTATTCGGTTCGGCCATCGGCTCCAGCATGAGCCAGATCCAGAGCACACCCTATGCGGCCTTTATCGTGCCCGGGCTGGTCATGATGATGCTGCTCACCGAAAGCATCGCCAATGCCTCCTTTGGCATTTACATGCCGCGCTACTCGGGAACCATCTATGAAGTGCTGTCAGCTCCCATTTCCCCGCTGGAGATTGTGACCGGCTATGTGGGCGCCGCTGCCACCAAGTCGGTGATTCTGGGGCTGCTGATCCTGCTGACGGCCCGCCTCTTTGTGGATTACCGGATCGGGCATCCACTGTGGATGGTGCTGTTTCTGCTGCTGACGGCCGTTACCTTCAGCCTGTTCGGCTTTATCATCGGCATCTGGGCGGATGGCTGGGAAAAGCTGCAGATTGTCCCGGCGCTGATTGTGACGCCGCTGGCTTTTCTGGGGGGCAGTTTCTACTCCATCGACATGCTGCCGCCGTTCTGGGCAAAGCTGGCCCTGCTGAATCCGGTGGTGTACCTGATCAGTGGCTTTCGCTGGAGTTTTTACGGTGTGTCCGATGTGCATCCGGCCCTCAGTCTGGGCATAACGCTGGGCTTTCTCGGCGTGTGCCTGGTGCTGGTGCGCTGGATTTTCCGTACCGGCTACCGTCTGAAGCCCTGAGCAGCCCGGCCGGGCTGCCCGGGAGCGGTCCGGTTACTTGAACAGGCCCTTGATGGCGCTGCCCGTGCTCTGGGCGCTTTCCTTGATGTTGTTGACTTCAGTGGTTTTCTCGCTGACAGCAGATTTCACTGCGCTGGTTTTTTCACTGACCGCAGTACCGACAGCGCTGGTGGCGGTGGAGTCGACGGAAAGCTTGTCACAGCCACTGTTGGCCCACTCGGCCGCGTTGGTCAGCGTCGAGTTCCCGGTCAGCTGGCCGGCCAGGCTGGCTTTGGTGATCGTGGTGTCCTGGCTGCTTTTGAGTTTTTCGCACTTGGCCTTCAGGGCAGAGTCGGCAGCCGTTGTTGTGGTGCTGGTGGTGGTATCGGTTGCCCAGGCGGAGAACGCGGTGCAGGCAATCAGGGTACAGGCGATGCGGCGGATGGTTTGCATGGAAAGGGTAACCCTCTGTCAGTAATCACTAAAGATCGGCGCATCCCGGGCAGGGCCGGCAGGATGACAACCGACAGCTAACGGTGCAAGGTCCTGTCTGGCAAGGCCTTCCGGGTTAAAGACCGGTTAACTGTGATTTGGTTCACGGGACTGCCAGCTGGCGGCAGCCCCGCGGGCCGGTTCAGAGTCCGGCTGCAGCGCGTAGGGCTTCGGCCCGGTCGGTGCGTTCCCAGGTAAAGCTGGTGAACGTTTCGCCGCCCCGGCTGATTTCCTCGGGCTGGCGGCCAAAGTGGCCATAAGCCGCCGTGGCCTGATACATCGGGTGCAGCAGGTCCAGCATCCGGGTGATGGCATAGGGCCGCAGGTCGAAGTGCTCGCGGACCAGCTGGATGATTTTGTCATCGCTGATTTTGCCGGTACCGAAGGTGTTCAGGGAAATCGAGGTGGGCTGGGCCACACCGATGGCATAGGACACCTGGATTTCGCAGCGGTCGGCCAGCCCGGCGGCCACGATGTTTTTGGCTACATAGCGGCCGGCATAGGCCGCAGAGCGGTCCACCTTGGACGGATCCTTGCCGGAGAAGGCCCCACCACCGTGGCGGGCCATCCCGCCGTACGTGTCAACGATGATCTTGCGTCCGGTCAGGCCGCAGTCGCCGACCGGGCCACCAATAATGAACTGGCCGGTCGGATTGATGTGGAACTGGGTGTCCTTGTGCAGCAGTTCGGCGGGCAGGGTGTGCCTGACGATCAGTTCCATGACCGCTTCATGCAGATCGCTCTGGCGGACGTCCGGATTGTGCTGGGTGGACAGCACCACCGCGTCGATGCCGACTACCTTGCCGCCTTCGTAACGGCAGGTGACCTGGGATTTGGCATCCGGGCGCAGCCAGGGCAGCAGGCCGGACTTGCGGGCCTCGGCCTGGCGCTCCACCAGCCGGTGCGAGAAGCAGACCGGTGCCGGCATCAGCACGTCGGTTTCGTTGCTGGCATAGCCGAACATCAGGCCCTGGTCACCGGCCCCCTGGTCTTCCGGCCGGGTCCGGTCAACGCCCTGGGCAATGTCCACCGACTGCTTGCCGATGATATTGACCACACCGCAGGTGGCGCCGTCAAAGCCGACTTCGGAGCTGGTGTAGCCAATGTCGCAGATTACGTCACGGACGGTCTGCTCAAGGTCGATCCAGGCACTGGTGGTCACCTCGCCGGCCACAATGGCCACACCGGTCTTGACCAGGGTTTCGCAGGCCACCCGGGCGTGCTTGTCCTGGGTCAGGATGGCGTCCAGTACGGCATCGGAAATCTGGTCGGCAATCTTGTCCGGATGGCCTTCCGATACGGACTCGGAGGTGAAAATGGAATATTCGCTCATGTAACGGTTCCTAGTTCCCGGTGAGTTGAGAGGGTCGTCAGTGGCCGGGAAAAATGCCAGGCCTGAATCTGAAAACCGTTTTTCAAACCAAGGTAGAGGCTGTCGCCTGCCACCAGTCCGGCCGCCTGGGCCCAGTGGACCAGATCGTCCTGTTCAAAGCCCAGCCAGAGGTCGCCGCAGGCTTCCCTGGCCCAGGCCTGATGATGCTGGCACAGCTCGGTCAGCAGCAGGCTGCCGCCGGGCCTGACCAGCTGGGCCAGTTGCCGGAAGGCCTCGCCCGGTGCTGCCAGGTGATGCAGCACCATGTTCAGGATCACGCAGTCTGCTGGCGGGCACTGCGCCTGCAGGGCGTCGGCCAGCAGCAGCCGGACATTGTCCAGCCCGGCCCGGGCACAACGCTGGCGGGCCAGTTCCAGCATGGCCGGGCTGTTATCCACCGCCGTGACCTGCCGGAAACGCCGGGCCAGTTCCTGCAGGAAGCCACCATCCCCCGGGCCGATTTCCAGCACGCTGGTGCTTTCCGGCAGATGCAGGCTGTCCAGCAGGGCCAGCAGGCTGTCCCGGTAGTGGGGCAGGCCGGCAATCAGGTCCTGGCGTGCCTGGAAGCTGTCGGCCATCCGGGCGAAAAAATCCTCGCTGGCCGCACTGCGCCGGGCATGGATATCCGCCACCCGGGCCTGTACTTCGTCCGGCAGCGCCAGCTGGTCCACGGCCTCCAGCAGGGCGGCCTGCAGCCGGCTTTCCGGACGGTCTCCACCGGCCAGGGCCCGCCGGTAAAAAATGGCGTTGCCTTCTCGGCGGGTGGCCAGCAGTCCGGCCTGGGCCAGTACCTTGAGGTGGTGACTCATGCCTGACTGGCCAATGGCAAAAATCTGTGCCAGTTCCAGTACGCCGAATGAGTCTGTGGCCAGCGCCCGCAGCACGTTCAGGCGCAGCAGATCACCACCGGCCTTGCACAGGCTGGCCAGCTGGTCGCAGGGCTCAAAGCGGAGCTGGGGCAGGCGCTGGTTCATGGGGGCGCAGTCTAATCACTCGTTTTTCGGTCAGCAATGCCAATATCAAAAAATCTTGATATTGGCTTGAGGGGGCGTCCGGGAATCCGCCATTGCCCGGCAACGGCTGGCCAGGGGAAAATAATTGCCTTTTCAGACCGAGTTCCGCAGGAGATCCAGCGATGCCCAGCCGTCGTGAGCGTGCCAATGCCATCCGTGCCCTGAGCATGGATGCCGTGCAGAAAGCCAATAGCGGCCACCCCGGTGCACCCATGGGAATGGCGGACATTGCCGAAGTGCTGTGGCATGACTACCTCAAGCACAACCCGGCCAATCCGGCGTGGATCGACCGTGACCGTTTTGTCCTGTCCAACGGTCACAGCTCCATGCTGCTGTACTCGCTGCTGCATCTGACCGGCTACGCCTTGTCCGTGGATGACCTGAAAAACTTCCGCCAGCTGCACAGCAAAACTCCGGGGCACCCGGAGCTGGGCTACACCCCGGGCGTGGAAACCACCACCGGCCCGCTGGGCCAGGGGCTGGCCAACGCGGTGGGCATGGCTCTGGCAGAAAAAGTACTGGCCAGCCAGTTCAACCGCGAAGGCCACGAAATCATCAATCACCATACCTATGTGTTCCTGGGGGATGGTTGCCTGATGGAGGGTATTTCCCACGAAGTCTGCTCGCTGGCCGGCACCCTGAAACTGGGCAAGCTGATCGCCTTCTACGATGACAATGGCATTTCCATCGATGGCGAGGTACAGGGCTGGTTTACCGACGACACACCGGCCCGCTTTGAGGCCTACGGCTGGCAGGTGATCCGCCAGGTGGATGGCCATGACGCCCAGTCCATCATTGCCGCCATGGAAGTGGCCCGCAAAAGCCCGCAGCCAACCCTGATCTGCTGCAAGACGGTGATCGGTTTCGGCTCGCCTAACAAGGAGGGCAAGGAGGATTGCCATGGTGCGCCGCTGGGGGCCGGGGAAATTGCCCTGACCCGGGCCCGTCTGGGCTGGAACCATCCGCCCTTTGAGGTGCCGGCCGAGATTTATGCCGACTGGGATGCCTGCGAGGCTGGCCGCCAGGTGGAGGCGGCCTGGAACGAGCGGCTGGCGGCCTATGCCCGGGATTGGCCGGAGCTGGCCGCCGGGCTGGAGCGACGGATGTCCGGTGCGCTGCCGGATGACTTTGCTGCCCGGAGCCAGGCCTTTATGCAGGCCCTGACCGAAAAGGCGGAAAACATTGCCAGCCGCAAGGCCAGCCAGAACTGCCTGAATGCCTTTGGTCCGCTGCTGCCGGAGCTGCTGGGCGGCTCGGCGGATCTGGCCGGTTCCAACCTGACCCTGTGGAACGGCTGCAAGGCCGTCACCGGAGACGATGCGTCCGGCAACTACGTGCATTACGGTGTCCGGGAATTTGGCATGAGCGCCATCATGAATGGCGTGGCCCTGCATGGTGGCCTGGTGCCTTACGGCGCCACCTTCCTGGTGTTTATGGAATATGCCCGCAATGCGATCCGCATGTCGGCGCTGATGAAGCAGCGGGTGATCTATGTGTTCACCCATGACTCCATCGGTCTGGGTGAAGATGGTCCGACCCACCAGCCGGTCGAGCAGCTGGCCAACCTGCGGATGACCCCCGGCCTGGACACCTGGCGGCCGGCAGATACCCTGGAGACCGCAGTGGCCTGGTGTGCTGCCCTGGATCGTCAGGATGGTCCCAGTGCGCTGATCCTGTCCCGGCAGAACCTGCCATTCCAGCCCCGGCCAGCCGGAGCGGAGCGTGACATTGCCCGGGGCGGCTACATCCTGCGCGACTGCGAAGGGCTGCCGGAGCTGGTGCTGCTGGCCACCGGTTCGGAGGTAGAGCTGGCCATGCAGGCCTGCATCCGCCTGCAGGGTGTTGGCTACCGGGTACGGGTGGTGTCCATGCCCTGTACCAGCGTGTTTGAGGCCCAGGACAGCGCCTGGCGCCATCATGTGCTGCCGCCTTCCGTGCGCCGGCTGGCCATCGAGGCTGCCCATGCCGACTACTGGTACAAGTATGTGGGCTTTGAGGGCCGGGTGATCGGCATGCACAGTTTCGGCGAGTCGGCCCCGGCCGGCCAGCTGTTCGAGCAGTTCGGCTTTACGGTCGATCATGTGGTGGCCACGGCCGAGGCGCTGCTGGCCCGCTAGGCGCACTGCGCCACCCCTTGCCGGGCGTGCCGGTCCAGCCGGCGGCCCGCCTTTCTCTCCAGTGAGTTGCTGCATGTCCCAGCGTTTCAGGGTTGCCCTTAATGGTTATGGCCGGATTGGCCGCTGTGTCCTGCGGGCCTTTCACGAACGGAACGCCGCTTTCCCTTTTGATATTGTGCTGCTGAACGATCTGGCCGACCGGGCACATATCGAGTATCTGACCCGTTTTGACTCCACCCATGGCCGCTTTCCGGGTGAAGTCAGGCTGGAGGGCGATGCGCTGCTGCTGAATGGCCAGCCGGTCCGGGTACTGTCAGCCCCGGCACCCGGACAGGTGGACTGGGCTGCCCATGGCATTGATCTGGTCCTGGAGTGTTCCGGGGTTTATCACACCCGGGCGGATGGCGAGCGTTTCCTGGCGGCGGGTGCGCCCCGGGTGCTGTTTTCCCAGCCGATGGCCAGCGGCCAGGACGTGGATGCCACGGTGGTGATGGGCATCAATCACCAGCAGCTGCGGGGTGATGAACGGCTGGTCTCCAATGCCTCCTGCACCACCAACTGTAGCGTGCCCCTGCTACACCTGCTGGACCGGGCGCTGGGGCTGGAGCAGGTCTTTATCACCACCATCCATTCGGCAATGAATGACCAGCCGGTCATTGATGCCTATCACCATGATGACCTGCGCCGGACCCGTTCGGCCTTCCAGTCGGTGATTCCGGTTTCCACCGGGCTGGCCCGGGGCATCGGCCGGCTGCTGCCGGAACTGGAGGGACGTATCCAGGCCAAGGCTGTCCGGGTGCCAACGGTCAATGTCTCCTGTCTGGATATCACCTTCCAGGCTGCCCGGGACACCAGTGCCGCGGAGGTCAACCGGCTGCTGCAGGACGCGGCGGAGAGCGGGCCGCTGCAGGGATTATTGGCCTACACTGAACTGCCGCATGCCAGCTGTGACTTTAACCACGATCCGCACTCCGCCATTGTGGATGGCAGCCTGACCCGGGTCTGCGGGTCCCGGCTGGTCAACCTGCTGGCCTGGTTTGACAACGAGTGGGGTTTTGCCAGCCGGATGCTGGATGTCGCCGGACACTATCTGAATGTCGTGCAGCATCTGGCCCGGAATCATTGAACGGGCCGGGCGCTGTCCTGAACTGGGAGCTGAAGGAAACAACATGACTGTACTGAAAATGAGTGATCTGGACCTGCACGGCAAGCGCGTGCTGATCCGCGAAGACCTGAACGTTCCAGTCAAAAACGGTGAAATTACCAGCGATGCGCGACTCCGGGCAGCGCTGCCCACCATCCGGCTGGCGCTGGACAAGGGCGCAGCCGTGATGGTCTGTTCTCACCTCGGCCGGCCGGTGGAAGGCGAGTTTTCCGAAGAAAACAGCCTGCAGCCGGTGGCGGACTACCTGAGCCAGGCGCTGGGCCGTAATGTGCCGCTGATCCGCGACTACCTGAACGGCATCAATATCAGGCCCGGCGAAGTGGTGCTGTTTGAAAACGTCCGCTTCAACCGGGGGGAAAAGAAAAACGACGAGGCACTGGCCCGCCAGTATGCGGCGCTCTGCGATGTGTTTGTCATGGATGCCTTTGGCACGGCCCACCGGGCTGAAGCCTCCACCTGCGGGGTTGCCCACCAGGCCCGGGTGGCCTGTGCCGGTCCGCTGCTGGCCGCCGAGCTGCAGGCGCTGGGTCAGGCACTGGATCATCCGGCCCGGCCCATGGTGGCCA
>DIDB01000206.1 GCA_002417905.1 Pseudomonadaceae bacterium UBA5811 | reverse complement strand
GGGTTGTGGTGGCCATGCAGGATCCTAATCCGCAGGTGGCTGGCCGTGGGCTGCAGCGGTTGCGGGAAGCGGGGCTCCAGGTGGTTTGTGGCCTGCTGGAGGCAGAGGCCAGGACCCTGAACGCCGGATTTGTCAAACGCATGGAAACCGGCCTGCCGCTGGTGCGGGTCAAGCTGGCCATGAGCCTGGACGGGCGCACGGCCATGGCCAACGGTGAAAGCCAGTGGATTACCGGACCAGCCGCCCGCCGTGAAGTTCAGCGATTGAGGGCCGGCTCCAGTGTGGTGCTGTCCGGGGCGGATACCGTGCTGGCAGATCATGCCCGGCTGACCGTCCGGCCAGAGGAGCTTGGGCTGGATGAGGTGCAATGTGCACTGGCGGTCAGCCGGCCACCACTGCGGGTGCTGGTGGATGGCCAGTTACGGGTGCCGTTGCATCTGCCGTTCTATCAGGCCGGGTCGGCGCTGGTGGCAACCCGTAGTGGCCAGCCAGGCGCGGAGGCCATCCGGCGGGCCGGGCATGAGGTGCTGGAGCTGCCGGACCGCGACGGGCACCCGGACCTGGAGGCCCTGCTGCAGGCACTGGCCCGGCAGGGTGCCAATGAGGTGCTGGTTGAAGCCGGCCCCCGGCTGGCCGGGGCCTTCGCCCGGCAGCAGCTGGTGGATGAATTCCGGATTTTTATGGCGCCCAAGCTGCTGGGCTCACTGGCCAGGCCATTGCTGGACTGGCCGCTGGAGCATATGGCCGGAGCGCCAGCCCTGAGCATTACCGGTATCCGGGCGGTGGGCCAGGACTGGCAAATTACGGCCATACCGCTCCGGCCGCTCTGAGGCTGGCGGATGCACGCTGCCGGAAGTTGTGATAAAACGTGCCCGGGCTTGATGCAGAGCCTTCGTTCTCAGGGCGGGGTGGAATTCCCCACCGGCGGTAATGGCCAGTTTCTGGCTTGGCCCGCGAGCGCTTCCGTCTGCTGGAAACGGGCGGCGGAAGGTCAGCTGATCCGGTGCGATTCCGGAGCCGACGGTTAAAGTCCGGATGAGAGAGAGCGGGATCAATCCGTGCGCGGCCACTCTGGCAGCGTGCTGCCCCTTTCGATCGTATGCCCTGTTTGAGATCCAGACAGGAGATACTTCATGCATGTTTGTCAGGCCGGGAGGACCCCATGTTCACCGGCATAATCGAAGCGATTGGCACCCTGCGCAGCCTGTCCCCCAAAGGTGGTGACCTGCGGATCCAGCTGGATACTGGAGGGCTGGACCTGAGTGATGTCCGGCTGGGCGACAGTATTGCGGTCAACGGCATCTGCCTGACGGTTGTCGAACTGACTGGCAGCGGTTTCTGGGCGGATGTCAGCCGGGAAACCCTGGGCCACACCATTCTGGGTGAGCTGAAACCCGGCAGCCGGGTCAATCTGGAAAAAGCCCTGACCCCGACCACCCGGCTGGGTGGCCATCTGGTCAGTGGTCATGTGGACGGGGTAGGGGAAGTCGTGGGACGTGAGGATAACGCCCGGGCCATCCAGTTCCGTATCCGCGCACCCCGGGAGCTGGCCCGTTATATCGCCCTGAAGGGGTCGATTACTGTGGATGGCACCAGCCTGACGGTTAACGGGGTCAATGGCGCCGAGTTTGAGCTGACCATTGTGCCCCACACCCTGGCGCAGACCATCATGGCGGACTACCGGCCCGGCCGGCGGGTCAATCTGGAAGTGGACCTGCTGGCCCGCTATCTGGAGCGCCTGCTGCAGGGTGAACGGGCGGCAGACCCGCGCCCGGCGGGCATTACTGAAGGATTTCTGGCCGAACACGGCTACCTGAACCATTGAGGAGCTGGCAATGGCCCTGAATACTGTTGCAGAACTGATTGAAGACATCCGCGCTGGCAAGATGGTCATCCTGATGGATGATGAGGACCGGGAAAACGACGGCGACCTGATCATGGCTGCCGAATGTGTCGAGGCCGAACACATCAATTTTATGGCCCGCTTTGCCCGGGGCTAGTTTTGCAGGCCCATGTCCAGGGAGGGCTCCGGGCGGCGGCGCCTGCAGCTGATGGCCCCGCGCAACGGCTCCGGCTTTGGTACCAAGTTCACGGTATCCATCGAGGCGGCCCAGGGCGTGACCACCTGAATTTCGGCGGCTGACCGGGCGCGGACTGTCCAGGTGGCAGCCGCCCGCAAGGCCCGGCCGGAGGATATTGTCAGCCCTGGGCACATCTTCCCGCTGATGGCCCAGCCAGGTGGGGTACTGGCCCGGGCCGGCCATACCGAGGCGGCGGCGGATCTGGCCCGGATGGCTGGCTTTGATGCCTCGGGGGTGATCTGCGAGATCATGAATGACGATGGCACCATGGCCCGCCGTCCGGAGCTGGAGGCCTTTGCCGAGCAGTATGGACTGAAGATTGGCACCATTGCCGACCTGATCCATTACCGGCTGATCCATGAGCGCACCATCGAACGGGTTGCCGAGCAGCCGCTGGATACGGAAGTCGGCCCCTTTAACCTGGTGACCTATCACGATTCGGTCTCCGGTGAAGTGCACATGGCCCTGACCCTCGGCCATATCACGCCGGATACGCCTGCTCTGGTGCGGGTGCATAACATGGATCCGATGCGTGATCTGCTGCTGGTGCGCCAGCCCGGCCGCTGGAGCCTGCGTGATGCCATGGTCCGGGTTGCCGGGGCGGGCAGTGGCGTGGTGCTGCTGCTGGGCAGCGAGGTCAACCGGGATGATCTGCTGGCCCATGTTCGCCAGGGAACGGTCGGTCAGGCTCCGCGCGTACCTGGCACCTACAGCACGGTGGGTGCTGGCTCGCAGATCCTGCGGGATCTTGGGGTGCGCAAGATGCGACTGATGAGTGCGCCCATGCGTTTCAACGCCATATCCGGCTTTGATCTGGAAGTTGTAGAATACCTGCCCGCTGACTAATCCGGAGTATTCCGCACCACCTGGCCCGCTCCGGGTGGTTGTGGCTGCTGCTGTTCTTTGAAGAGACTAGAGAAACCTTATGTCCGTGAAGACCATCGAAGGAACCTTCATCGTCCCCAAGGGCAAATTTGCCCTGGTGGTCGCCCGCTTCAACAGCTTTGTAGTGGAAAGCCTGGTGTCCGGTGCTATTGATGCGCTGGTGCGCCATGGGGTGAAGGAAGAAAACATCACGGTCATGCGTGTGCCAGGCGCTTTCGAACTGCCACTGCTGGCCAAAAAGGTTGCCGCCAGAAACCAGTTTGACGCCATCATTGCCCTGGGGGCGGTTATCCGTGGTGGTACCCCGCATTTTGATTATGTGGCCGGGGAGTGCACCAAGGGCCTGGCCCAGGTGTCCCTGGATTCGGGTGTGCCGGTCTCCTTCGGCGTGCTGACCGTGGACTCCATCGAGCAGGCCATCGAGCGCTCAGGTACCAAGGCGGGCAACAAGGGGGCAGAAGCGGCCCTGTCAGCTCTGGAGATGGTCAGTCTGCTGGCACAGCTGGAGGCCAAGTGAGCCTCAACCGTGATGATGGCCGGCCAGCCGGCAAGCCGGAAAAAGGGCGGATTGCCAACCGCCGCCGGGCCCGGGCCCTGGCCATGCAGGCCCTCTACCAGTGGCAGATGGCCGGTCAGTCGCTGAACGAAATCGAAGCCCAGTTCCGGGTAGATAATGACTTCGGCCTGGTGGATGGGGCTTATTTTCATGAGCTGCTGCATGGCGTGGGCCGGCTGTCCGGGGAGCTGGATGAGTCGATCGGACCGCTGCTGGACCGGCCGCTGGCCGAGCTGGACCCGGTGGAGCTGGCTATCCTGCGTCTGTCCGGTTATGAGCTGAAACAGCGGCTAGATGTACCTTTCCGGGTGGTAATCAACGAAGGCATCGAGCTGGCCAAGCAAAAAAGTGCCACTGAAGGCCACCGTTTTGTCAACGGCGTGCTGGACCGGCTGGCGCCACAGCTGCGTCCGGCCGAAGTCCGGCAGCGTCAGCCCGGCCACTGAGACATGTTCCGGTGCCCGGCGAGTTTGAGCTGATCCGCCGCCACTTTGCCAGCGCCCGCTGCGCGCAGCCGGGTGACGGGCTGGCTCTGGGCATTGGTGATGACTGTGCCCTGCTGGCCCTGCCGGCAGGCGAGCAGCTGGTTGTTTCCACGGACACGCTGGTGGCAGGCCGGCACTTTCCTGATCCCTGTGATCCTTTTTTGCTTGGCCAGCGGGCTCTGGCTGTTTCGGTCAGCGATCTGGCCGCCATGGGGGCAGAGCCTGTGGCTTTTACCCTGGCCATCAGCCTGCCTGAGGCGGATAGCTGCTGGCTGGACGGTTTTGTCCGAGGCCTTGAGCAGATGGCCCGGCGCTGTGCCATCCGCCTGGCGGGTGGTGATACCACCCGGGGGCCGCTGACGCTGACCCTGACTGTGCTGGGCCGGGTGCCATCCGGCCAGGCACTGACCCGCTCGGGGGCCCGGCCGGGCGAGCTGCTTTGTGTGGGGGGGCCGCTAGGGCTGGCGGCTGGTGCACTGCCGCTGGTGCTGGGCCAGCAGCAGGTGGCTGCGCACCTGGCCCGCCCCCTGCTGGAACAGTACTGGACACCCATGCCCCAGCTGGATCTGGGCCGGCAGCTGCGCGGCCGGGCCAGTGCTGTCCTGGATGTTTCCGACGGTCTGCTGGCCGACTGTGGCCATCTGGCCCGGGCTTCCGGCGTGGCCCTCTGGATTGACCGGGAACGACTGCCGCTGTCCCCCGGTCTGCTGGCGGTAGCTGGCCGGGCGCAGGCCATGGACTGCATCCTGTCGGGTGGGGATGATTATGTACTGGCGTTCACCCTGCCGGAGACAGCCCTCGCCGGGCTGGACGCCCCCGGAGTCCGGGTCATTGGCCGGGTGACCGGGGGTCATGGCGTGCACCTGCTGGATGGTCAGGGGCAGGAGGTTACGCCGCTCCGCCGGGGCTATGTGCACTTTTGAGTGGGCCGGGCGCGTCTTATGGGCGTGCGCTAAAATGTTACACTATCCGCTTTCCTGCTTTCAGGAGTTCCTCCGGTGCCCATCGTGTTCGTTGCTGCCTCAAAACTACCGACACCCTTTGGTGTATTCACCATGCATGGCTTCCTTGATGAGGAGACCGGCAAGGAGCATCTGGCCCTGACCATGGGGACGGTCAATGATGGCCCGCCGGTGCTGGGCCGCCTGCATTCGGAGTGCCTGACCGGGGATGCCCTGTTCAGCGCCCGCTGTGACTGCGGTGCCCAGCTGGAGGCAGCCCTGCGGGCCATTGCCCGGGAAGGGCGTGGCGTGCTGCTGTACCTGCGCCAGGAAGGGCGGGGCATTGGTCTGCTGAACAAGATCCGCGCCTATGCCCTGCAGGACGCCGGAGCGGATACGGTTGAGGCCAACGAACTGCTGGGTTTTGCCCCGGACCTGCGGGATTACGCCATCTGCCGGCCGATGCTGGATCACCTGGGTATCCGTGAAATCCGGCTGATGACCAATAATCCGCGCAAGGTAAAAGCCCTGGAGGGCTATGGGATCCGGATCGCCGAGCGCCAGCCGTTGCAGGTTGGCGCCAACCCCCATAACCAGAAGTATCTGGCGACCAAGGCCGGCAAGCTGGGCCACCTGCTGGGTGAAATCCATCAGGGGGAGGCCGGGCTGTCCTGATCTGGCGGGGACTGCGGACCTGTCTGCCGGGGTTGCTGGGGGCTGCCTGCTCCCTGCCAGCCAGTGCACTGGTATTCAGTCTTGGCGATCTGGATGGCCAGCTGGATACCGGACTGGAGTTCACCAGCCGCTGGGCGCTGCAGCAGCCGGCACCGGGGCTGGTCGGGCAGGCCAATGGTGGCCGGGGCGCCGCGCAGACCGGGGATGATGGCCGGCTGAACTTTGCCCGGGGCAGTATTTTCAGCAAGCGCCTGACCCTGACCGAACATCTGGAGCTGCGCCACGAAGATACGGGCGTACTGCTGGGGGGCCGTTACTGGCAGGATTTTGCCCTGGCAGGAACCCATTTGCCGCACCGTGAGGTGGTTTCTGCAGGCCGCCAGCGACTGGCCCGGCCAGCGGGTGTATATCTGCTGGATGCGCTGCTTTACCGGCATTACCAGTGGCGGGCGCAGCCGGGGCTGGTCAGGCTGGGCCGGCAGGTGGTGCATTGGGGGGAAAGCCGTCTGATGGGCGGTGGTCTGGATGTTATCGCACCCCATGAGCAGGCGGCTCAGCAGTCTGGCATCGCCCGGCCTCTGGCAGACAGTGCCCTGCCGGTCAATCTGCTTTATCTGTCACAGAACCTGAGTGAACAGTGGCTGCTGGATGCCTTTTACCAGCTGGGAGCCGCCCGGGATGTACTGGCCAACTGTGGCAGTTTTTTTTCCGGGGCAGATGGCCTGGCAGATGGCTGCCGTCATTACGATGTGGGCAGCAATATGCTGGCCAGCCCGGAGCTGGCAGTACTGCAGGCGATTCCGGCGGCCTATGGACTGGAGCGTTCGCTGGGGCCTGAGGGCATCCGGCTGGCCCGGGGCTCCGACCGGCGCGCCTCTGTCTCCGGTCAGTTTGGGCTGGCACTGCACTGGCTGGGAGTGCGCAGTCGCTGGGGCCTGTATGTGATGAATTATCACAGCCGCCAGCCCATGCTGGGAGTGCGGGGCGCCTCTGCCGCCACATGGGCTGTTTTGCCCGCTATTCTGGCGCAGAGTGCAGCCCGTCTGGGCGCTGCCTCCGGCAGCGTGCTGGAGCAGCAGCGCCAGGCGGTGCTGCTGGGGGATAGCCGTTATGCCCTGCGCTATCCGGAAAATATTCATCTGTTTGGACTCAGTGCTGCCACTGTCTTGCCCGCCGGCTGGCGCTGGAGTGGCGAGCTGAGCTGGCGGCCCAATGCGCCGGTGCAGCTCAATACCGCCTGGCTGGTCCGGCAGCTGACGGAGACCGGGAGTGCCGGGCTGCATGAGCGGGGTTACCGGCCCCGGGCCGTAACCCGGCTTCAGACCGGGCTCCAGCATGATCTGGGGCGGCTGGCACTGGAAGGCGAGCTGGGTTATGCGCATACGGGCGGGCTGGGGCCTGGCCTGCGCTATGGGCGTGATCCGGTCTTCGGGCTGGATGGCAAGGGGGGGTATGTCACCCGCAATGCCTGGGGATACCGGCTACGGGCTACTGCCCGTTATGCCCGGGTACTGCCCCGGACGGACCTTGAGCCGTCGCTGGCCTTTGCCCATGATGTCAGCGGTTATGCCCCGGACGGGCTGTTCAGCCAGAAGGCCAAAGCCCTGAACGCCAGCCTTGGTCTGACCTATATGGATACCTATCGGCTCAGCCTGGGGTACAGCACCTTCTGGGGCGGGCGGTACAACCTGCTGGCAGACCGGGATTTCCTGGAGCTGGACCTGCGCATCCGTTTCTGAAGGCTGGAGGGCCGCCGCTCAGCAAAGGCTGATGTCACCATGGGCCGGCCCGGTTTCTTCGTGCTCGATGGCCAGGCTGCAGCTCAGGCTCTGGATCAGCCGCTCCAGCTTCTGCGGGTTCTGCCATTGCTCGGCCATGATAAAGCGCTTGATCCGTACGCCATCGTCATTGCTCAGGGTCAGCAAAATGCTGCCATTGGGATTCTGGATGCTGAAATTGACCCGGTAGCGGGGCTGAAAGGCTTCGCTGATACGCTGGAAAGGACTGGTGACCATCATGTTCATGCGGGAGTCTCTTGTGGAGGTTGCCGGTAACGGCCCAACAGGTTGGTACCCTGGGTAGAGGCTGCCGGAGCATTTTCGCCCCGGGCCTTGCCGGCCAGCTGCTCTAGTGCCTGGCGCAGGCGCGGGTCAGTAATTCCCCGGGCGGTTGCCCGCAGGGTACTGGCGGCGGCGCCGGACAGGACGGGCGGCGGCCCCGGTTCGGGGAGTGGTACGGCCGGGCGGACCCGGAACAGGATCCGCTGCAGGGTCTGGAACGGCCCCAGCGCCTGCAGGGTGCGCAGCAGGCGGCGCTCCTGGTAGCGCAACCGGGTGGCCCAGCCGGCATCTGTGACAATTAGCAGCAGGTAACCGTCCCGCCAGGCCGCGATCCGGCAGTAGGGCCGGGCTGCCGGCTGCAGCTGGCTGTCCAGCAGCTGCTGCAGCTGGTCCAGCCGCCTGGCCTGGCCGATCAGCCGGCGCAGCAGCGGGCTTTCCTGCAGCAGGATGGCCGGAGTGCGGGCGGGTAACGGGCGGAAGCTCATGACAGGAATCCTGGTTGAATCATTTGATGATAACAGGGCCGGCCCGGCTATGCCGTGCGGCGGTTTGCAGCCTGGCCAGCCACCGGCAGGCCAGGCCGGAAAAGCGGCGTGGCCGCGCAGTCCGGCTTTTATCCGGATCGTTTATGGGTAGAATGCCATTTTTGCGTGCAGCGGCCGGTTTTTAGCCGGACAGGGCGCTGCCTCCATCGATAACGTGGAAATCCGTGCCGAATATGTTCGCCTCCCTGTTAAAAACCCTCGTGGGTAGCAAGAACGACCGTGAGGTCAAACGCATGCGCAAGGTGGTTGATACCATCAATGCGCTGGAAGGGCCGCTGACGGCCCTTTCTGACGAACAGTTGCGGGAGCAGACCGACGGGTTACGGGAGCGTCTGGGCAAGGGGGAAACACTGGACCAGCTGCTGCCGGAGGCCTTTGCAGTCTGTCGGGAGGCAGGCCGCCGGGTGATGGGCATGCGTCATTTTGATGTCCAGCTGATTGGTGGCATGACCCTGCATGAAGGGCGGATTGCCGAGATGCGTACCGGAGAGGGCAAGACCCTGGTCGGCACCCTTGCGGTTTACCTTAACGCCCTGGAAAGCCGGGGCGTGCATGTGGTCACGGTCAATGATTATCTGGCCCACCGGGATGCCAACTGGATGCGCCCGCTCTACGAGGCCCTCGGGCTGAGCGTGGGCATCATTGCACCCTTCCAGCCGCTGGCCGAAAAGCGGGCTGCCTATGCAGCGGATATCACCTACGGCACCAACAACGAATTCGGCTTTGATTACCTGCGCGACAACATGGCATTCAGCCTGGAGGACAAGGTCCAGCGTTCCCTGAACTTTGCGGTCATTGATGAGGTGGACTCGATCCTGATTGACGAGGCCCGGACTCCGCTGATCATTTCCGGGCAGGCCGAGGACAGCTCGCAGCTGTACCAGCAGATTGATGCACTGATTCCACGCCTCCGGCAGCATATTGAGGAAGAGGAAGGTGTGGTGGTCCAGCAGGGCCATTACACGCTGGATGAGCGGACCCGTCAGGTGGAGCTGAATGAGGAGGGCCACCTGTTTGTCGAGGAGCTGCTGACAGCGGCCGGCCTGCTGGCCGAAGGCGAGAGCCTCTATTCAGCGCACAACCTGTCGCTGCTCAGCCATGTGTATGCCGGTCTGCGAGCCCATGTCCTGTTCCACCGCAATGTGGAATACATCGTACAGAACAACCAGGTGCTGCTGATTGACGAGCACACGGGCCGCACCATGCCGGGCCGCCGGCTGTCAGAGGGGCTGCACCAGGCCATTGAGGCCAAGGAAAAGCTGCAGATCCAGCCGGAAAGCCAGACGCTGGCCTCCACCACCTTCCAGAACTATTTCCGGCTGTACCGCAAGCTGGCCGGGATGACCGGCACCGCGGATACCGAGGCTTTCGAGTTCCGCCAGATTTACGGGCTGGACGTGGTGGTGATCCCTACCAACAAGCTGATTGCCCGCAAGGACCTGAATGACCTGGTCTATCTGACCCAGGAAGAAAAATATGCGGCAGTGATCGAGGACATCAAGGCCTGTCAGGCCATGGGCCGGCCGGTGCTGGTGGGAACGGCCTCCATTGAGAGCTCGGAATACGTTTCGCAGCTGTTGCAGAAAGGCGGCATTGAACACAAGGTGCTTAACGCCAAGTTTCATGACCGGGAGGCTGAAATCATTGCCCAGGCCGGCCGGCCGGGGGCGGTCACCATTGCTACCAACATGGCAGGCCGGGGGACGGACATTCTGCTGGGAGGGAACTGGGAGGCTGAAATTGCTGCCCTGGAGAGCCCGGATGAGCTGCAGATTGCTCAGATCAAGGCGGACTGGCGGACCCGGCATGCCCGGGTGATCGAAGCAGGCGGGCTGCATGTGATCGGCTCGGAGCGTCACGAGTCACGGCGGATTGACAATCAGCTGCGCGGCCGGGCCGGCCGCCAGGGTGACCCGGGTTCCAGCCGCTTTTACCTGTCGCTGGAAGATAACCTGATGCGGATCTTTGCCTCGGACCGGGTGAAGAACTTTATGAAGGCCCTGGGCATGGAGCAGGGCGAAGCCATTGAGCACCGCATGGTGACCAGTGCCATCGAGAAGGCCCAGCGCAAGGTGGAAAGCCGCAACTTTGACATGCGCAAACAGCTGCTGGAATACGATGACGTGTCCAACGAGCAGCGCCGGGTGATTTACCACATGCGTGACAGTGTGCTGCAGGCGGAGGACATTGCGGAAACCGTGACCAGCTTCCGCGAGCAGGTGCTGGATGAGCTGATCCAGCAGCATATTCCGGCGGGTTCGCTGCCCGAGCAGTGGGATATTCCGGCACTGGAAGCCATGCTGTCTGGAGAGTTTGCTGTCCAGCTGCCGGTCCAGCAGTGGCTGGATGAGGATGAGCAGCTGCATGAGGAAGAACTGCGCAACCGGATCCTGATGGCCATTCTGGCCACCTATCAGGAGAAAGAGGTGATCGTTGGGGCTGAAGCCATGCGCACCTTCGAGAAGCAGATCCTGCTGCGGGTTCTGGATGACCTGTGGAAAGAACACCTGGCAACCATGGATCATCTGCGCCACGGCATTCACCTGCGGGGTTATGCCCAGAAAACGCCCAAGAAGGAATACAAGCGTGAATCCTTCGACCTGTTCCAGGCGCTGCTGGAAAATATCCGCCGTGACAGCGTCCGGGTGCTGGCCCATGTCCAGGTCCGCCAGGAGGATCCGGCCGAAGAAGAGGAGCGGTTGCGCCAGGAGGCCGAGGCGCTGGCCCGGCGCATGCAATTCCGCCATGATGAGCCGGCTGCCCTGGAGGGGCTGGCCACTGA
>DIDB01000174.1 GCA_002417905.1 Pseudomonadaceae bacterium UBA5811 | reverse complement strand
GGGCCAGCCAGAGGCTGATATGACCCAGTCCGGCCCCGATATCCAGTACCCGCAGTGGCCGTTGCGGCAGGATATCCTGCAGGTCTGCCTGCAGGGCAGCCAGCCGGATGGCTCCTTTGGGGCCGCCATAAATTTTTTCGGCAAAGCGGCTGGCCAGCTCGTCAAAGTGCCGGTCCTGCATGGGTGCCTCCTTCCCTGGCTCCCGCCGCCGGCCGGTTTCCGGGCTCTTCGGCCAGCAGCTGGCGGGCCAGCGCCCGGTACAGGGGCACCGGAGAAATCTGGCCGGAAACTGCGTTGGCCAGCAGGCTGGCGCCCAGAATAGGCAGCATCATGTCCGGGCTATGGGACATTTCCACGATAATCAGTGTGGCGGTTAGCGGTGCAGCAGTGACTCCAGACAGGTAGGCGGCCATGCCCAGCAGGCCGGCGGTCTGCAGATCGATGCCCGGGATCCAGCTGCTCAGCCAGGGCGCCATGCCGGCTCCTACGGACAGGGATGGCGAGAACAGGCCACCCGGAATGCCGGTCAGGAAGGAAATCACATTGGCCAGAAACTTCCAGAAAATGAAACTCTGGCCGGTTTCCGGGCTGCCATCCAGCAGGGCCCGGGTTTCCTCGTAGCCGGTGCCGAACACATGCTGGCCGGAGCAGGCACCCAGGGCAGCCAGCAGCAGTCCGCACAGGGCAGCAAACAGGACCGGGTGCCGGCGGCGGGCGCTGCAGACCAGCCCCAGCAGGCCGCTGCTGGCGGGCAGTACCAGCCGGCAGTACAGGCCGCCCAGCGCCCCGCCCGCCAGACCGCAGAGGATCACGGCGAGCCAGGCATCTTCCAGCAGGGGCAGGGCTGCCCCCAGATTGCCGAAGTAGCTGTAGTAACCCAGCAGGCCCAGGGTCACCATGCCCCCGATCAGCACGGCAGTCAGTACCATGCCGTTCAGGCGCTTTTCAAAGCGGGGGCTGAGCTCCTCGATGGCAAAGGCCACTCCCGCCAGGGGGGCATTGAAGGCCGCCGCAATGCCAGCGGCGCCCCCGGCCACAATCAGGTCGGAACAGGCGCGCTGGGTGTGCAGGCCCAGCCGCCGGCCAAAGATATACATCAGGGCCGCGCCGATATGCACGGTGGGGCCTTCCCGGCCCACCGAGGCTCCGCAGAACAGGGCAAATACGGTCATGCACATTTTGGCCAGGGCTACTGGCAGGGCCAGGGCGGCATTGCGCAGACGGCTGGAGGGCTCGTACTGCAGGGCAATCACTTTGTCGATGCCGCTCCCTCTGGTTTTGTTCAGCCAGCCCTGGGTGGCCCAGGCCAGCAGGGCGAAGCCGCCCGGGGTCAGTACCCAGGGCAGCCATGGGTGCTGGCTGCCCAGCTGGTGGAACAGGGCATAGGCCCGGTCTGCCAGCCAGGCAAACGCCAGGGCCACCAGGCCGACCAGCAGGGCACCCAGCCAGAAGGCCAGCCGGCGGCGCCAGGCCAGAAAGCGCCGCTGCTGGCGCAGTTGTTTCAGGCGGCGGGCAAGGTGATCTCCGGATGTGTCCATAACAGGGCTCCCTTGTTGTGGGCGGTCAGTGGTGTTCCCGGGTGGCGCGGAACTGCACCTCGGGCCAGCGTTCCTCCATCAGGCTCAGGTTGACCCGGGTCGGGGCCAGGTAGGTCAGGTGGCCACCGCCATCAATGGCCAGGTTTTCAAAGGCCTTGTCCTGAAACTCCTTGAGCTTTTTCTCGTCAGGGCATTCGATCCAGCGGGCTGACCAGACATTGACGGCCTCATAGGCGCATTCCACCTTGTATTCCTCCTTCAGCCGGCTGGCCACCACGTCAAACTGCAGGATGCCTACCGCTCCGAGGATGATGTCGTTGCTGCGCTCCGGGAAGAACACCTGGGTAGCGCCTTCCTCGGCCAGCTCCTGCAGGCCCTGGCGGAGCTGTTTGGATTTCAGCGGATCTCTCAGGCGCACCCGGCGGAACAGCTCCGGGGCAAAGTGGGGTATACCGGTAAACCCAAGGATTTCTCCTTCGGTAAAGGTATCGCCAATCTGGATGGTGCCGTGGTTGTGCAGGCCAATGATGTCACCGGCCCAGGCTTCTTCCAGCTGCTCCCGCTCGCTGGAGAAGAAGGTCAGGGCATCGGCAATTTTCAGGTCTTTTTTCAGGCGGACATGGCGCATCCTCATGCCTTTTTCATAGTGACCCGAACAGATGCGCATAAAGGCAATGCGGTCCCGGTGCTTCGGGTCCATATTGGCCTGGATCTTGAACACAAAGCCGCTGAAGGCGGGCTCTTCCGGGCCGACGGTACGTTCACGGGCATCCCGGGGCAGCGGTCGGGGCGACCAGTCCACAATGGCATCCAGTACCTGGTCAACACCGAAGTTGCCAAGGGCGGTACCGAAAAATACCGGGGTCATTTCGCCGTTCAGGAATGCCTCCGGTTCAAAGCGGTGGCAGGCGCCCTGGACCAGCTCCAGCTGGCTGACAAAGTCCTCGTAAAGGTCGCCCAGATGGGCCCGGGCCTCTTCGGAGTCAAGGCGCTCGATGATCCGGGTGGCGATCCGTTCGTGCCCATGGCCGGGCTGGTAGACGATGATCTGGTCCCGGCTCAGGTGATAGACGCCCTTGAAGTCCCGGTAGGCGCCAATTGGCCAGGTGATGGGCGCGGCGCGGATTTTCAGCACGGCCTCAATTTCATCCAGCAGTTCGATGGGGTCGCGGATGTCCCGGTCCAGCTTGTTGATAAAGCTGATGATCGGGGTGTCCCGCAACCGGCAGACATCCATCAGGGCGATGGTCCGGGGTTCGACGCCCTTGCCGCCGTCCAGCACCATCAGTGCCGAGTCCACGGCGGTCAGGGTGCGGTAGGTGTCTTCCGAGAAGTCTTCGTGACCGGGGGTGTCCAGCAGGTTGATCATGTGTTCGCGGTAGGGGAACTGCATGACTGAGGTGGTGATGGAGATCCCGCGCTGCTTTTCCATTTCCATCCAGTCCGAGGTGGCATGCCGGTCCGATTTGCGCGATTTGACCGTACCGGCCACGGCAATGGCCTGTCCCATCAGCAGCAGTTTTTCCGTGATGGTGGTCTTGCCCGCGTCGGGGTGGGAAATGATGGCAAAAGTTCGGCGCTTGGCGACTTCGGCGGCCTGGCTGGTCATGGCAGTTCCGGAATGAAAAGCAGATGGAAAAGCCGGGAAGTATAGAGCAAAGCCGGTACGGAACGTGATTCCCCTCATTGCAGGCCGGAACCTCCGGCGGCTTCCGCAGTCCGCTGTGCTGGCCTGTCCCGGGCGATCACGAAAGTGTCATGGCTGCCGGAAACACTGTTGTCCGGCGGGATGGTGTGCTCTGGCTGGCCGGGGCAGATTTTTCATTGATCTGGGACGCGGCTGGTTCTAAAGTTCGCGGCCGAACGTCCATGCTGGCAACGATCCATCCGGCTCAAGTACTGACGACGAGAGGTTACCGGGCTTATTCCGGTGCCGGTGATACTCGGCGACATGCCTTGGGAAGTAGGCGAACCAAAGTGGGGAAACTGATCAGGCGTTCGGGTCCGGCCCTGGCGGCTGGCCTCACACCTTGTATCCATCCATTTTCTTGTCCCCTGCGTGGAGTCCGGAATGTCCGTCAAGATTGAAGATTACTATCCCCGTGACACCTTCAAACGGATCAAGGCGTTTGCTGAAGAGCATGAAACGCCGTTTGTGGTGATTGATACCGAGACCATCTCCCGGGCCTATGATGAGCTGGTCGGCAACTTTCCTTTTGCCAAAATCTACTATGCGGTCAAGGCCAACCCGGCCCGGGAGATTACCGAGCTGCTGCGGGACAAGGGCTCCAACTTTGATATTGCCTCGATCTACGAGCTGGACAAGGTGCTGTCTGCCGGGGTGGATGCCTCGCGGGTCAGCTATGGCAATACCATCAAGAAATCGAAAGACATCCGTTATTTTTACGAGAAAGGCGTCCGGCTGTTCGCTACGGACTCCGAGGCTGACCTGCGCAATATTGCCAAGGCTGCACCCGGCTCGAAAATCTATGTGCGGATTCTGACCGAGGGCTCCAATACCGCGGACTGGCCGCTGTCGCGCAAGTTCGGCTGCAACCCGGACATGGCGCTGGACCTGCTGATCCTTGCCCGCCAGCTGGGGCTGGAGCCCTATGGCGTGTCCTTCCATGTGGGCAGCCAGCAGCGGGATATTGACGTCTGGGACGCCGTTATCGCCAAGGTCAAGGTGATCTTTGAGCGGCTGCGCGAAGAGGACGGCATCACCCTGAAGATGATCAATATGGGCGGTGGTTTTCCGGCCAACTACATCACCAAGACCAACAGTCTGGAAGTGTATGCCCAGGAAATTACCCGCTTCCTGCGGGAAGACTTCGGGGATGACCTGCCGGAAATCATTCTGGAGCCGGGCCGCTCCCTGATTGCCAACGCCGGGGTGCTGGTCAGTGAGGTGGTCCTGGTGGCCCGCAAATCCCGCACGGCGGTCGAGCGCTGGGTCTATACCGATGTGGGCAAGTTTTCCGGCCTGATCGAAACCATGGATGAAGCGATCAAGTTCCCGATCTGGACCGAGAAAAAAGGGGAGATGGAGGAGGTGGTGATTGCCGGGCCGACGTGTGACAGCGCCGACATCATGTATGAGAACTACAAGTATGGCCTGCCGCTGAATCTGGCCAGCGGTGACCGGCTCTACTGGTTCTCCACCGGCGCTTATACCTCCAGCTACAGTGCCGTTGAGTTCAACGGTTTTCCGCCGCTGCGCTCCTACTATATCTGAACCCGCTGGCTGGCTGTCTCCGGACAGCCCTGCTGTTCCAGATGCTGGCAGCGCCGGACATAGGCCTGGCTGATGTCCTGCAGGGCTGGCCAGCGGGCGGCCAGCAGCTCATCCCGGGCCCGGCGCAGAAACTTCAGATGGCCTCCGGCCAGTGCCTGTTCCAGCCAGTAACGGGCGCCTGACCAGTCTCCCCGGTCCGCCAGCAGGCAGGCATGGCTGAACTGGCCGCGAAAATCACCGGCCTCGGCGGAGCGCTGATACCAGCGGGCCGCCGTTTCCCGGTCTGCCGGCTGGCTGGCCCGGCCTTCCTCGCAGTAGCGTCCTACCAGATTCATCGACTTGGCATGGCCCATCTGTGCAGCCTTCAGATACAGGGCAAAAGCCCGGTGCTCATCCCTGGGAACACCGTGTCCGGTGGCCAGCAGGTTGGCCAGATTGTAAAAGCCCCAGTCCAGCCCGCAGCAGGCCGCCTGGCGGTAATAGCTGGCGGCTGCAGCCGGATCACTCTTTCCCGTCCAGCCGTGCTCCAGACAGCGGCCCGCCATGTTGCAGGCCATGGCATGGCCCTGACGGGCAGCCATGCGGAACCAGCTCAGGGCCAGCCGCGCATCCTGGCGGATGCCCTGGCCATCCAGCAGGATCTGGCCCAGCAGGGCCTGGGCCTCCGGGTCATTCCGCGCGGCCTGGCAGATCAGCAGCCGGGCCGTGGTCCGGGGCTGGTTGAGCAGTTCTCCGGCCAGCTGCTCCGGAGACAGCTCCTGCTGGCGGTATAGCCGGTGGCCCATCTCAGACCTCCACCCACTGGCGCAGCAGGTTGTGATAGGTCCGGGTCAGCTCAACCAGTGCCGGATGGTCGGGGATGTCCCGGGTCAAGGCCTGGATGCTGTTATCCAGCTCATAGAGCAGGGTGCGGCGCGAGTCTTCGCGGATCAGGCTCTGGATCCAGAAAAACGAGGCCAGCCGGGCACCGCGGGTGACCGGCTCAACCTTGTGCAGGCTGGTGCTGGGGTAAAGCACCATGTCTCCGGCTGCAAACTTGACCCGCGGGGTGCCGTAGGTGTCCTGGATCACCAGCTCCCCGCCGTCGTACTCCTCCGGCTCACAGAAAAATACTGTGGCGGAAAGGTCCGTCCGGACCCGCTCCAGGCTATTGCGTACCTGGCGTACAGAGTTGTCCACGTGATAACCGAATTCGCCGCCACCGGTATAGCAGTTGAACAGAGGGGGGAACACCTTGCCGGGCAGGGCGGCCGACATGAACTGCGGATGCTGCCAGAGGCGCTGCAGGATGGCCTCGCCAATCTCGCGGGCCAGCGGATTATCTTCGGCCAGCTGTAGATTCTGCTTGGTCTGGGCGGACTGGTAGCCCGCTGTAACCCGGCCATCGACCCATTCGGCCTGCTCCAGGGCATGGCGGATGTGCCGGGTTTCTTCAGGTGAAAAAAGCTGGTGGATATGCAGCAGCATGGAGATTTCCCCGCTGTGAAAGCTTCGAAAAAATAATGTAAAAAATTTTCATTTATCTTCCAATGTTTTCCCGATTGTTACAACATTATAGAGAGTGGTTATCATTATTTTTTGTTTCGCGTCGTCAATCATTTCAACAGGACAGTCGATATGGTCCACCTGGCTCCAAGGTTTCACTACAAAAGTTCCGGTTCCCGTTTTCTGGCGTCAGCCATGGGCGTAGCCCTGAGTACGGTATCCATTCCGCTGGCCCATGCAGCCAATGACTCCGGGCGCTTGCAGGATGAGAATCCGGAAAGTTTGGCCGATGATGATGAGGTCATGTCCCTTGATGCCATCGCCATTTCCACCGAGGATGAGGTCAAGAACAATTACAAGGTCGACCGCTCGGCCAACCGCCGTTACACCGCACCCCTGCGGGATACGCCAAAAACGGTGACCGTGATTTCCGAGCAGGTGATCAAGGACACCGGCTCGCTGAACTTGGTGGACACCTTGCGTACCGTCTCCGGGATTACCTTCGGTGCGGGCGAGGGTGGCAATCCGGCGGGTGACCGGCCGGTGATCCGGGGCTTCAACTCGGAAAGTGACATGTTTATCGATGGCCTGCGCGATGTGGCTTCCCAGACCCGGGAAGTGTTTAACACCGAGGGCATCGAGGTCAGCAAGGGGCCAGGTTCAGCCTTTGTGGGTTCCGGCTCCACCGGCGGGGCGATCAACATGATCACCAAGACCCCCAAGCAGCGCAATTTTGCCGATGCCAGCTGGACCTGGGGAACCGACCAGACCCGGCGCTACACCTTTGATGGCAACTATATGTTTACCGACCAGATTGCCGGCCGGCTGAACCTGATGAAGCATGATGCCAATGTGGCGGGTCGGACCGGGGTCAGTGTCAGCCGCTGGGGCTTTGCGCCCAGCCTGACCATCGGTTTTGATACCCCGACCAGGCTGACCCTGGCCTACTATCATTTGCGTACCGATGATGTGCCGGATTACGGCGTGCCCCTGACCGACAAGAATGGCACGGCCAAACGCCGGCCGGTGACTGGCAGCCATGACCGTTTCTACGGTTACTCCAGCGATTTCCGCAAAAGCACCACGGACTATGGCTATGTCAAGTTTGAGCATGACTTCAACGAAAACCTGACGTTTACCAACAGTTTCCGCCAGGTACGCACCACCCTGAACTACATTGTGACCACGCCGGATGACAGCAAAGGCAACATCAGCAACGGTTACGTCTATCGCTCGCCCAAAAGCCGGGACTCCACCTCCAAGGGCTGGGTCAACCAGTCGGACCTGCGGGCCAGATTCAACACGTTCGGTATCGATCACACAGCCATTGTCGGGCTGGAGTTCAGCTATGAGGATGTGCATAACCGGCCCTATGCATTCAGCTCTACCGGAGCCAGCTCAAGCGGCGCCTGTAATGCCACCTATGCCAGCCAGGGCTGGTGTACCAGCCTGAGCGATCCGGATTACAAGCAGGAGTATCCGGGTACCATCAGCCGGGAAAACCCGGCCTATACCGATACCGATACCAAAACATCGGCGGTGTTTGCTTTTGATACCCTGAAATTCAACGAGCAGTGGTCCCTGAATCTCGGGATCCGTTATGACGACTTTGATACCAAGTCTTCCGGCTACTCCACGGGAGGTCGCAGCTCGCCGGCGGGCAACTTCAAGTACAAGAACGACACCCACTTCTGGAGTTACCAGGCTGGACTGGTGTTCAAGCCACTGCCCAACGGTTCGGTCTATGCCGCATTTTCCACGTCGTCCAATCCGGTGGGAGAAACCAGTGGTGAGGGCTCTGATGGTCTGTCCGTGGCCAATAATGACCTGAAGCGCGAGAAAAGCCGCAACTGGGAGTTTGGTACCAAGTGGGACTTTTTTGATGACCGGCTGGGCCTGAATGCCGCTGTATTCCGTACCATGAAAGACAATACCCGGCAGACTGACCAGGCCGGGGTTACCCGGAACCTGGGTACCAGTGAGGTGAAGGGCGCCGAGCTGGGCGTTACCGGCAAAATCACCCGCAACTGGGATGCGTTTGTCAACTACACCTATCTGGACAGTGATATCAAATCCAAGGCCACCGGCAACGAAGGCAACCGGCTGCCCAATACCGCTGTCAATACCATCAGCGCCTGGTCAACCTATCACATTACCCAGGATCTGAGCTTTGGTGGGGGGGCTTACTATGTGGGCCGGCGCTACGGCGATGCTGCCAACACCATTGAGGTTTCCCCCTACTGGCGTTATGACCTGATGGCCGGTTACCGGGTCAACAAGCATCTGGATTTTCAGGTAAACGGTCAGAACATTACCAACAAGCGCTATTACGACCAGGTTTACCCGGCGCACATGGCCCACGTGGCGGCTGGCCGGACGATCCTGATTTCCACCAACCTTCATTACTGAGCCGCCTGTCCGGTGCTGCGCCATTGCGGGCAGCACCCGGGGATCAGGGGGTAATCTGGAGCTGTACTTCACCCAGTTCGCTTTCACCCTGGATGCTGGGTACGGTCTCACTGGCTGGCCAGGCGAAGGGTAACCTGAGCAGCTCCCGGCCACCGTGTTCCCGGGCTGCTTCCACCACCAGAAAATACTGGCCCGGCCGGATCCCGCGGATATTACAGTGCAGATGGTGCCGGCCGGCGGCCCGGGTGGCACCACTGACGCCATCGATGGGCAGCTTCTGCTCCCAGCCATCAACATGCCACCAGCGGCGCAGGCTTTTCAGCCATTTCCGGTTAGGCTGCTCCGGTTTGGTCAGATCGTGCCAGACCGCCAGGTTGATCAGATGATCCTCACTGGCATTTTCCAGCCAGATGGCCACATAGGGTCGCCGGTATTTGGCGGCTTCCAGCGGCGGAATGTCCACGGTAATGTCCAGTTCGGCCGCCAGGGCCGGGCCGTTGCCCAGCAGGGCCAGCGCAAACAGCAGGGGTTTATGCATGGGGTTGGCAAGTCAGTCGATGCAGGGGAGAGGCCGCCGCGGTTGCGGCGGGCGGCTGCTCATGTTCAGGGGGCCAGTACTTCCAGGGTGGCGGTGTAACTGAAGCGCTGTTCGGTGACCGCCGGGCGGGCCGGATCGCCGGCCCGCCCGGCTTGAGCCTGCAGCCAGTACATGCCTGGTTGTGGCCAGCTGACCCGGATCTGCCCTTGGGCATCGGTTGTCAGGTGGATGTCGCTGCTGTCATCCCGGTAGCGTTCATTGCCGGCAATGATCTGTACCCCGATTCCGGCCGCCGGCTGGCCATCCAGCAGAAAGGCAAAGGTAGCGGTCTCACCGGCAAACAGGTCGTTGGGGTGAGTTACCGGGACCAGCTCCAGCCCCTGATTGCGGGGTTTCAGGGCGCTGTCGGTGGCTGGACCCGAGGTAACAAAGGTTTCAGTCCGGCTGTCAAAACGGGTGATTTTCAGCTGGCTGGCCTGTTTGGGAACGGCGTTTTCCAGCGCTTCGGCCGGGCCCATCCAGCGCCGCTTCTGGCCATTTTCCTCCCAGAAGGCCTGCAGCCCGGAACTGCTGGCGGTCAGCCGGTAGGTGCCCTTTTGCAGCAGGTGCAGATCGAAGGTTGTGCGCAGCTGGCCCGTCTGGCCATGCTCCGGAGCGGCTGTGCTGCCATCCGGCGCCAGAATCTGCAGCTGCTGGCTGCGTGGGCCCCGGCCGGGCCGGTCGCCGGAGCTGTGGGCGGGTGCAATACCCTGTAGCAGCAGGGGTACATGTTCAAAGTAGAACAGGTCATTGGATACGGCCGCGTCCACGGTAATCCAGGGCGCTGTTCCGGACAGTACGGTGGCGGAAGGCAGCAGCCAGGCCCGGTGGGCCTGGGCTGACAGTGGCAGGCAGAGGGCCAGCCCGAGGGCAGCCCATTTCGGCAGGCGTTTCATCTGGTACATCCTCATTCAGGGAGTGGTCTGCAGGCTGACCAGGCCCAGCTCGGCCTGGCCCTGGATCTGCTGGTGCTCAGGACTGGCCGGTGGCCAGCTGAGGGGCAGGCGGACCAGCTCGCGGCCACCGTTTTCCCGGGCCGCTTCCACCACGACCCGGTACTGGCCGGCCTTCAGGTCCCGCAACGGGGCTTTCTGGCTGCTGTAATGCAGATGATGGGTTCCGGCCGGGCGGGTGGCCGCGCTGAGGCCATCCACTGGCAGGTCCAGATCCCGGCCACTGCGCCGCCACCACTGGCGCAGGTCTTTCAGCCATTTCTCGCCCTGATGATCCGGTTTGGCCAGGTCATACCAGACCGCCAGATCGGCCACATGGACCTGGTCAGGGGTTTCCAGCCAGACGGCCACATAGGGCCGGTGATATTCGGCACCGGCGGGGGCGGGCAGCTCCAGACCAAGATCAAGCTCAGCCGCCTGGGCCGCGCTGCTGCCCAGCAGGGCCAAGGAAAACAGAAGCGGGTTACGCATGAAAGGATCCTCTTCAGTGAATGAACAGCAGGGCCAGCAGCAGGGGGACCACCAGGCCAAGACCCAGCAGCGGGCCGGTAGCCGGGCGGTAGCGGGTCTGGCGCAGCAGTAGGAGCAGTCCGGTCAGGCAGAACACCAGGCAGGCGATGGCCACCAGATCGATGAACCGCTGCCAGATCACTCCGGTATGGCGGCCTTTGTGCAGGTCATTGAGATAGGCCAGCCAGCCCAGATCCGTGTTCTCGTACTCCAGTCGGCCGGAGCGCACATCTAGGCTCAGCCAGGCATCTCCGCCGGGACGGGGTAGTGACAGGTACAGTTCAGCACCGCTCCATTCTGCTGGCGACTGGCCCAGCGCCTGGCCTGTGGTGTCCTCCAGCCACTGGCGCAGCACTGCTGGCAGTGCTGTCCCCGATGGCGGGCTGGCCAGCAGGGCCTGCTGCAGGCTGTCCGGCAGCTGTGCCTGGCGGCTTTCGGTTCTGGGGGGGGCTTCGCTCCAGCTGGCGTGATTGAGGGTCAGGCCGGTGATGGCAAACAGCAGCATGCCAGCCAGGCAGATGGCCGAGCTGATCCAGTGCCATTGGCGCAGGGTACCAAAGCGCAGGGGCATATAATGTCTCGCACAACAGGAAGACCGGCAGTGTAGTCAGCTGCCGGAAAGACTGTGAAAACTTTACCAACAATATACATTCTCATTTGTGTGGGCGACAGGTGGAGGACACGCGGTGGACAAGGGCAGGCAACTGCTGCTGAATTGCGACATGGGCGAGAGCTTTGGGGCCTGGGCCATGGGCGCGGATGAACAGGTGATGCCCTGGATTGACCAGGCCAGCCTGGCCTGTGGTTTTCATGCCGGAGATCCGCTGACCATGCAGCGCAGCGTGGCGCTGGCCATCCGGCACGGGGTGGCGGTGGGTGCCCATCCAGCCTATCCGGACCTGGCCGGTTTTGGCCGGCGCCACCTGGCCTGTTCCCCGGCAGAGATCCGGGCGCTGGTGCTGTACCAGCTGGGTGCCCTTGACGCCTTCTGCCAGGCGGCCAGAACCCGGCTGGCCTACATCAAGCCGCATGGCGCCCTGTATAACGACATGGTGCGGGATGACACGGTGCTGCAGGCCGTGCTGCAGGCCTGCGCCACATTCCGCACCGGTTTGCCACTGATGGTGCTGGCCCAGCTGCCGGCCCACCGGAGCCTGGGCTTCCGGCCCGGCCCGCTGGCGGAGGTCCAGCAGGAGCTGCGGCAGTTTTACCGCTTCTTTCAGGGCAGCTGAACCTCGATCTGGCCATCGGCGCTGAGGGTCAGCGTCTGGCGGCCTGCTTCAATTTCCATGGTGGGTGGTGCATCGGCGGCGCTGGCCTTCATGGCCATGCTGCGCAGCAGCACCGGCGGATAGGGGCTGCTGCTGTTCAGGTTCAGGCTGACCAGCCGGTACTGATGGCCTCCCAGAGCCTCTGTCACCGTTCTGGACTTGCCCTGGAAGGCGGCAATCAGTTCCCGGAGCAGGCTGTCTTCATGCTGTTTGCGCAGGCTGTCGGAAACACTGAATGACAGGTTGCCCATTTTCAGGCTGCCCAGCAGGCTGCCGGTCAACCGGGAGAGTGCTGCAAAGTCCTGGCTGGCCAGCAGCAGCTCGGCCCGCTCCCGCCAGGCGTCAATGAGCTTGCCTTCCTTCTGGTACAGCGGGCGACTGGTGCGATTGCCCAGGCTGATTTCTACACCGCTGGTCTGCCGGGCCTGGCTGATGGCCTGGTTCAGGGTCTGGGTGATTTCCGCAGCCAGCCGGGCCGGGTCGCTGGATTGTTCTTCCACATACAGCATGACGTGCATCCGGTCGCGCACCACCTCCCGGCTGGCCTCGGCGTGCAGGGAGACCCGGTTGTAGGCGGGAGGTTCGGCAAGGGCGGTGGCGGGCAGGACTGTGGCCAGCAGCAGGGCGGCGGAAAAAGTGCTGAAACGAGACATGGGGCGGTTCCTGTTGTTGCGACAGATGTCCGCCTGAGGGTAGTGCAGCCGGCACGATGCGTCACTTCGTCCCGTTTGCCCGGTCTGGAGGCCGCTATAATCGCCGCCTGCTCCCGGAGGGATCATGTACGCACCTGTCAAATGGCTGTCGGCCACCCGCCTGAACCTGCATCTGCTGATCCTGATCCGTATTCTGGTACTGGCCGCCCAGGCTGGCTCGGTGGTGCTGGCCTATTCCACCCACATGGTCGAGCTGCCCTGGCTGTCCCTGGGAATTACCCTGGGCATTTCCGGGGTGTTCTGCCTGGTTAGTGCCCTGCGGCTGCAGGGGCCATGGCCGGTCACTGAAGTGGAGTATGGTGCCCAGCTGGCCTTTGACCTGCTGATTCATAGCGTGCTGCTGTATTTTACCGGCGGCTCGACCAATCCCTTTGTTTCCTACTATCTGGTGCCGCTGACCATTGCGGCGGCGACCCTGCCCTGGCTGTTTACCCTGCTGCTGGCCGGTCTGGCGCTGGCCAGCTATACGGTGCTGCTGATGTGGTACGAGCCACTGGGTATTGATCCCATTCATCAGGCCACGCTGCAGGTCTATGGCATGTGGCTGAGTTTTGCCCTGGCGGCGGTGATCATCACCTTTTTTGTGGCGCGGATGGCCGAGGAGTTGCGCCGCCAGGAACAGCGGCAGGCTGACCGCCGTGAAGAGCACCTGCGCGACCAGCAGCTGCTGGCCGTCGCTACCCAGGCTGCCGGCGCTGCCCACGAGCTGGGCACGCCGCTGGCGACCATGAGCGTGCTGCTCGGCGAGCTCCGCCAGGACCACCAGCACGATCCTGCCCTGCAGGATGATCTGGCCCTGCTGCAATCCCAGATCCGGCTGTGCAAGGAAAGCCTGCAGCAGCTGGTCCGGGCGGCCGAGGCTGACCGGCGCCAGGCGATCCGCGAGCAGACTGCCCGGGAGTGGGTCGAGTCGGTCCTCCAGCGCTGGCATCTGATGCGCCCGGAGGCCACCTATGCCTACCACTGCGATGGCCCGGGCAGTCCGCCCTGGCTGATGCCACCGGCAGACCTGTCCCAGTCGCTGATGAACCTGCTGAACAATGCCACGGACGCCTGTGCCCGGGATCTTGAGATCCGGCTGGACTGGGATGTCCAGGAAATCCGGGTCACCATTCGCGACCATGGTCCCGGGGTGCCGCTGGCCATTGCCGAGCAGATTGGCCGGCCCTTTTTTACCACCAAGGGCAAGGGGTTTGGCCTTGGGCTGTTTCTCAGTCAGGCCAGTGTCAACCGGGCCGGAGGCACCGTAAAACTGTACAACCATGAGGACGGAGGGACACTCACCGAGTTATCCTTGCCCCACGGGGTAGCGCGGGCCTGATCGCAAGCAATGAGGATGGCGATATGAGTGACGAACTGCACCAGGAAGGGGAGGATCAGCCCCTGATCTTGCTGGTGGATGACGACAGTACTTTTACCCGGGTCATGGCCCGGGCCATGGGACGGCGAGGATTGCGGGTAAAAGTGGCCGGTTCGGCGGAGGAGGGCCTGAGCATGGCCCGGGAAGAAACGCCAGATTATGCGGTGCTGGACCTCAAGATGGAGGGGGACTCCGGGCTGGTGCTGCTGCCCCGGCTGCTGGAAATCGACAGCGAGATGCAGGTGCTGATCCTGACCGGCTACTCCAGCATTGCCACCGCGGTGGAGGCCATCAAGCGGGGGGCCCGCAACTACCTGTGCAAGCCGGCGGATGCGGACGACGTGCTGGCGGCGCTGCTGTCCAGTCATGTGGACCTGGAAACCCTGGTGCCGGAAAACCCCATGTCGGTGGACCGGCTGCAGTGGGAGCATATCCAGCGGGTACTCTCCGATCATAATGGCAACATTTCAGCCACTGCCCGTGCTCTGGGCATGCACCGGCGTACCCTGCAGCGCAAGCTGCAAAAACGCCCGGTCCGGCGCTAGCCCGGGGGATGGGCCGCTTCAGGGACAGGCATGTTTGCACTTCTTGGCGATACCCTGAGCGTTACGGCACCGGTGTTCAGCATGCTGCTGCTGGGTATCCTGCTGCGCCGGCTGGGGGCTATTGATGCGGCCTTTATCAACACGGCCTCGTCACTGGTTTTTAATGCCACCATGCCGACCCTGCTGTTCCTGGGTATCCTGGAGCTGGACCCGGGTGAGCATATCCAGTCCGCTCCAGTCATCTACTTCTGCCTGGCCACGCTGCTGGGCTTCTGGGGCAGCTGGTACTGGGCAACCGGCCATTGCATCCGGGAGGACCGGGGGGTTTATACCCAGGGTGCTTTCCGGGGCAATAACGCCATTGTTGGCCTGGCGCTGGCCAACAGCCTGTATGGCGATTACGGCCTGGCGCTGGGCAGCGTGCTGGCGGGTGCAGTTATTCTGGTTTACAACAGTTGTTCGGTGGTAGTGCTGGCCGTATACAGCCCGGCGGCCCGGACCAGCGGATGGGCCATTGGCCGGAGCATTGCCCGCAACCCACTGATTATTGGGGTTGTCAGTGCCCTGCCTTTTGTCTGGCTGGAGATCCGTCTGCCGGACTGGCTGTTGACGTCCGGCCACTATTTTGCCCGGATGACCCTGCCACTGGCCCTGATCTGCATTGGTGGCAGCCTGTCACTGGCGGCCCTGCAGCGCAGTAGTGCTCCGGCGCTTAGTGCCAGCCTGCTGAAAATGCTCTGGCTGCCAATGCTGTCCACCCTGGGAGCCATTGTTGTCGGCTTCCGGGGTGCGGAGCTGGGTATCCTGTTCCTGTACTTTGCCAGCCCGACGGCAGCGGCCAGCTTTGTAATGGCCCAGGCTGTCCGCAGCAATGCCGAGCTGGCAGCCTCTATCATCATGATCACCACAACAGTGTCGGTACTGACCATCAATCTGGGCATTTTTCTGCTGCAGTTTGCCGGGCTGATTCAGGAGTAAATCAGCTGTCTGTTATTTCATGCGCCTGAGTGGAGCGTGCCAGTCCGGTTGTATTGGCTATGGAGCTGATGGAGTGGTTTCAATCTGCACGCCCGCGTGGGGCGTGACCCTGGAGCCGCCAGTACCCGGTCAGTGACTGGGAGTTTCAATCCGCACGCCCGCGTGGGGCGTGACACCATCGAACATACCTCATGGGAGCGGTGCATTGTTTCAATCCGCACGCCCGCGTGGGGCGTGACAGGCCCGCAGGTTATCGGCATCAATATCCGGCGTTTCAATCCGCACGCCCGCGTGGGGCGTGACGCCGTTCTGCGGCGGCGCCGCATTGTTTTTCATGTTTCAATCCACACGCCCGCGTGGGGCGTGACGTGCTGGGGCTGTACAACGTGTCGTCCTCCCAGATCGTTTCAATCCGCACGCCCGCGTGGGGCGTGACACCCCAATCTTGAGCGCCGCAACGCCGGACCGAAGTTTCAATCCGCACGCCCGCGTGGGGCGTGACAGTTTCCTGCTGTTGTGCATCCGGGGCACCCTGAATGTTTCAATCCGCACGCCCGCGTGGGGCGTGACCCCGGATGGCCACCACCACCGGACTGGTCTGATCAGTTTCAATCCGCACGCCCGCGTGGGGCGTGACCGGTCAGCGCGCCCAGTGCCGCAAACAGAGACACGTTTCAATCCGCACGCCCGCGTGGGGCGTGACGCCGGGATGGTGCTACGGCTGCTGGAGCCGTTCGCGTTTCAATCCGCACGCCCGCGTGGGGCGTGACCAGGATGCTGGCGTAGGGTACGCCCTGGGTCGTGTCGTTTCAATCCGCACGCCCGCGTGGGGCGTGACCTGTACATCCGTCTGAGCGGCGACGCCGCCCGGCTGGTTTCAATCCGCACGCCCGCGTGGGGCGTGACCGTCTATGACGTCGTAACAGCACCCGGACAGGTCGTTTCAATCCGCACGCCCGCGTGGGGCGTGACCACAAGGCGTTGGTCCTGACCTGCTGACCATGGTGTTTCAATCCGCACGCCCGCGTGGGGCGTGACAAGCCGCCCTGTCGCCGACCGTGCAGGACGGTATCGTTTCAATCCGCACGCCCGCGTGGGGCGTGACGTGGCGGCAGTGTCCGAAAATGGCGTCATCGGAAAGTTTCAATCCGCACGCCCGCGTGGGGCGTGACACGCCATGACAGACATGATTGCCCGGACGGTGCAAGTTTCAATCCGCACGCCCGCGTGGGGCGTGACGTCCGCTGACGCCCTTGAGATAGGTGGCGTTGGTGTTTCAATCCGCACGCCCGCGTGGGGCGTGACGCTGGCCGCCGGCCGGTCTCCACGGCAGGCGCTGGTTTCAATCCGCACGCCCGCGTGGGGCGTGACGGCCTATATATAACCCTTTTTATTTAAAGGAAAAACTTTCATGTTTCTGCGATCCGTCCTTCGGGTAGGGCAGCTTGGTCTGTTGCCAGAGTGCAGGTGGCTGTTCAAGGCAGATATTCCGGGTTGTAAAGGAGCGTGCGAACCGGGCTGGAATTTGTCGGTTACTTGGGGTTCGCGGCTTAAAGAATCAGAGGACCATGAAGATCCGGCACTGACTTTGCCCCAATGTGCTCGACCCGGCTTTGCCAGTTTTTTCCCAAATAATAAAAGCGCAGGCTGTCCAGCTCCGGGTCCATGAGGTTGTGCAGGCGATTTTTAAGCAATGCCCATTGTGCCGGATCAACCTCTATTTCAAAGACGGAGTACTGTACGCGCTGGCCATAGTCGAGACAGGCGCGAGCGATACGCCGCAAACGGCGGGCTCCATCTTTTTCCATGCAGACATCGTAACTGACCAGAATCATCATGGTGGCTATTTCCACAGAAAAGGCGGGTAGCCATCCAGATCTCCACGCAGATGGCGGGCCAGCAGCTGTGCCTGGAGGAACATGAACAATCCGATAGGCGCTGTTTCGCCAAGAAAGGGATGTTGCAGCTCTTCGCGTTTGCGCTCTTGCCAGGCGACAAGGACTTTTTTGCGGGCTTCGTTCTGTAACAGAACGGCGCCATTGTCCAGTCGTAAAAAGTCGTGGATACCAAGCTGGCGGCGGTTCAGCAGGGAGAGTGCCAGCCGGTCAGCCAGCACAGGCCGGAATTCCTCAACCAGGTCCAGAGCCAGACTGGGGCGGCCAGGCCGGTCGCGGTGCAAATAACCAACGGCGGGATCAAGTCCTGCGGTTTCCAGGGCAGAGCGGCAATCATGGGTTAGCAGGGTGTACAGAAAAGAAAGCAGTGCGTTGACTGCATCCAGGGGTGGCCGGCGGCTCCGGCCCCTGAAATGCAGGTTGTCATCCGGTATCCGGATCAGGTGGTTGAAGACGTCAAAGTAAGTTCGGGCAGCTTCACCTTCCAGTCCGCGCAGCAGGTTGGTATCCCGTTCCATCAGTAGCCGGCTGGCAAGCCTGGCCAGACGCTTCCGGGCAACCTGTAGTGCAGAGCGTGCTCCGTCCGCAAGGCGGTCGCCGTAATCGCGCAGCCCCCGGCTGATAACAGCCCGCTGGTTGCGGATTTTGCCTATCAGCAGGTTGGCAACAATGGCTGCACAGCCTGCTGGATCATCACTGCGGCGGTATTGCTCCCGGCGCAGCAGGACATTACCGGATACAGGCCCTTCGACTCTGGCCAGAAACCGGCCATTTGGACTGAGGTAGCTGATGCAGATGCCCTGCTCCGCGCAGTATCCCAGCAGGGGCGGGGATACCAGTATCCGGCCAATGCAGATCAGGCTGTCCAGCATGTGCATGGGAATCCGGCCACGGACTTCATTTCCAGCTTCCATAACAATATTTGCGCCATCTTTGCGGAGCCATGCACCGTCAGTTGTTATGTACAGGGTATTGAGATACCGGCGCATGAGGTTATTCCTCCAGCTGCTGGCGCAGCCATTGGCTGACGGGTATGTGGTTGGCCAGCCGGGGCTGGCATAAATCAAGCAGGGAGCAGTGGTCACAGCGGCTGGACTGATATTCTGCTTTTGGGGTGCGGCATCCATCAAACAGTTGCCGGGTCCGGGCAATGGTCTCCAGGGTCAGCCTGCGCAGGCTGTCATCAAAAAGGATGGTTTTGCGCCGGCGCTGTTTGCCATAAAACAGGTCTCCTTCCGGAACAGGCTGGTTCAGCATGCTTTCCAGACACATGGCCTGGGCGCACAGTTGAACCTCATCTGCCCGGTGTGCTTTGGGACGACCCCGCTTGTATTCGACCGGGCGGGGTATTTCTCCTGCAGGGGTCGGGTGAAACTCGACCACATCGGCAACTCCGCCGATTCCCAGCCGGGGGCTGGCCAGGGGCATGGCAGTAATGGTTTTTATGCCATGGCGCTGTTCCATTCCGGGCTGGTCGGCCCGCTCATGCAGCAGGTGACCCTCAACAGTCTGGGGGTTATCAGCCCATAGCTGTTCAAGATGGATTAACGCACACTGGCGCGGACAGTACAGGTAGTGCTGGAGGGCGGACAGCGGGATCAAATCGTCGTCTTCCATATCCACCTCTGTTCTGCTTTACAGGTATTCCTGCACGCTGATACCGGCAGGCAGACCGTCGCGATCAATGCTGACCTGATAATCGGCAAAACTGCGGGCCGGGCTATCGGCTTCTCCTTCCGCGCGCTTCACTCTGACCCGCTCAAACAGTTCGTGCGCCGGTGCATTGCCCATTGGATGTTCGTGCTTGAACACAATCAGCTTGCGCGCGGCCATTTCGCCACGGGCAGCCGAGCGGTCGTGTTCGAACATGTTGCCCAGCGCCCGCCAGAGCAGTTCGAGGTCAGCATCAGAAAAGCCAGTGCGCTCGGCCAGTTTGGCGGAAATGAAGCCGTGAGCGCGGTACAGGCCATAAGGAATAATGTGTTTGCGGCCCATGGTGCGGTTGTCACCGCTCTGATCTTCCGCCTCCTTTTCGGTGGTCACCGCCATCCGGGTAATGGAGATTTCCAGCGGGATGACCGGATCAATCGAGGTGGCAAAGGCCATCTGGATCGGCCCGCGCACCTGCCCGCAGTTGATGCCCGTGGTCATCACCGCCCCGAAGGCGCGGACATCGAAGAAGTTGGTACACATCCAGCGCGTCAGCTCGTGCGCTTTTGCCTCATCCTTTGGCAGCTTCTTGGGCTCCGGCTCGATACCGAGCGCGGCATAGGCCTGCTTGTGCCGGTTGTTCAGTACCGACTTTTCCTGCATGTAGATGACATAACCCGGCTCGGGCTTGCCCTCGGCATCGGACTTTTCCAACGCTACATAATTGCGAATTTTGCGCTTGAGGCAGACATCAGTGACCAGCCCCTGGTTGGTTTCCGGATCGAGACGTGGCAGGTTGCCGGCATCCGGGTCGCCATTCGGGTTGCCGTTGGTGACATCGAACAGGTAGACGAATTCGTAACGGTTGGCGATGGCGCTCATTCCTGTGCTCCTTGCTCGGTGGATTCGGTGGTGTCGGCGTCTTCGCCCTTGCTGTGGGCGAAGCGCGCCTGGGACTGGTGGTAATAGCCAATAGCAAAGCGGCCCTGATCTTCCAGCCGCAGGCTGCGGGGGAACTGCGGCGGCAGGCCGTCGATGATCTCGCTGATCTCCTTCTCCAGCGTGACCGCCAGCCCGCCTTTTTCCTTGCGCAGCTTGGCCAGATGGTTCTGGGTATTGCGCAGCAGCATCGGGAACACCGTGGCCGGTGTGGCCGAGGCTGCGCCGTAATAGCGGTCTCGGATGGTGGCGTTGACCTGCTTGCCCAGCGCGCCACGCTGGGCGCTTTCCAGTACCGCGAACAGCCGGCCCAGCCGGTAGCCGGGGTTACTGGCTTCCTTGTCGAGACTCATGGGGATCTCCTCGTTGATGCCCTTGACACCGAGGCGCAGATCACGCGCCAGAACGGCTTTGCACAGTGCGACCCGCATGCCGGAAATATCGCCATCGGCCCGCAGGCGCATAATGATCTGGTTGAGCAGGCTGCGCGGATAGCGGCTGCCGGTCAGGATGGCGCGGGTCAGCTCACCGGCCAGTTGCGGGGGAATGTCTTCGGCCTTGCTCTTGCCATCGCGGCTGGGGGCGGTGGCGTGCAGCAACCGCCACAGGGCCGGCGCGGTCTTCCAGGGCTGTGGCTGCAGCGCCAGATCCTGAAAGTGCTCGGCCAGCCGCTTGGCAAAACTGTGCAGGCTGCAGTCTTCCCAGAAGCGGATCGACAGCCGCGAAGCATTGGGAGCCAGTCCCAGTACATACAGCCGGGTGTCATCCTCCAGATCCGGGTCCAGTTCGCGCAGGGCACGTCCACTGGCCACAGCATCCAGTGCCTGGTGAAGCCTGTCGGTTTCGGAAGCATCATCGGAGGGCGGGTCAAGCGACTCCCAGCAGAGCGCTTCAGCAGCCTTTGCCTGTGCCGCACTGGCCGTCTCGGCCCAGAACACCACGCTGGCATCACCGATCAGCAGGCGCTGATGGTTGCTGTCGTCACGGCGCAGCAGGTGGTTTAGCACTGTAGTGTAGGCAAAGGCGGCCTGTTCTGACACCGGGGCATTGTCACCCTGACTCTTGCCATAGGAGCTGAAGGACTCCAGGTTGAAGGAGACAATGGAGGCTCCGGAGCTTTGCGCGCCGTTCACGCCCTTGATTGCCGGATGCAGCCGCGCCAGAGGCTGACGTTGCCCGGTGACCAGACATATCCCTTCTTTGCTGTCGGCACCCGCCTGCAACTGGCTCCAGATGGCCTGCGCTGTCGGGGTGTCGTGCAAGTACTGCATCTGGCCATCCAGCCGGAACACCAGGTTGCTGTCGAGCATCTCTGGGTCGAACAGCGGTGGCTGGAACTGCTCGGGTGTCCACTGATCGAGAAACTTCAGCAAGGCCTGCAATCCGGGGTCGCTGCTGTCGCCGAGCAGTTCGTGGTGCAGCGCCTTGAAGGCCTGGTGCTCCTGAGCTGTACGGCTTCCCTCCTTGGCGCTGACGCCCAGCACATAACTGGTTTTGTCCCAGAGAAAGTTGGATTTCACTCCAGAGGTGCGTTTCTCTGGCTGCGGCACACTGATCAGTCTGGGTTGCCGCTTCTTGCCCGCCTGCACCTGAATGCTCTGTACCTCGACCAGTTTCCCTTCTGGTGAGAGTAGCAGTACATAACTGATTTTTTCCTGGCTGTACCCCGGCAGTGCAATACCCGCGTCCTGCGTGATCAGGCGCTGGTAATAGTTATTGAGCGCCTGAAGAATCATCCCCTGACCTCCTCACTGTGCAGCGGCGGCACCTCGATTACGCCATCGCGCATGACAGCGCGGAAGAAATATGGCGTCATGTCGTGGGCGAAGTCGATGTCGTGCAGCATCCAGCCCAGCTCACGCTCGCCCAGCAGATCGGCATGAGGTGCCGGCAGCGGGGTATCCGGCTCGATCAGCTCGAAACTGGCGGGAAACTCGCGCACACCCAGACAGGGCGCGTGGAAATACTGCCCTTTGCGGGCGCGGCGATTGAAGATATCCAGGTGTTTGCCTTCCGAGTCGCTGGCATCGGCCCGGGCGGTCAGCTCGAAGTGCGCTTCGATCACATAGGCCACCTCGCGCAGCACGGTCGCCGCGCGCTGCTGGCGATCTTCCTCGACCAGCGTCACCAGACCATCGGTGCGCCCGGCCTTCATTGCCTTGCCAACGCTGGCAGCCGACAGCTTGCCGCCCACCTCGTTGCGACGGATTGACTCGAAGCGGATCGGCTTGAGCACATGGATGCGATCCACCACCCAGCAGATCGCCGGCTTCCAGTGGATGGCTTCCAGAATGCCGCGCGCCGCCGAGGGGGTGATGACATCGTAGGAGACACGCTCCACCTTCATTTCCGGCCGGGTGAAGCAGGCTCGCTCTCCCCAGACCAGCAAGCGAATTCCATAGGCCACAGTTTCTCTCCTTGAGCGCGGCTAGAGACTGCCCCGGTTACCCGGGGGCAGCGCACTCTAAAAAAAACACTTGTTTCAACCCGCAATACGCCCCAGAGCTGCATAGCCTGTCACTACCAGCGCAACCAGCAGAGCAAGACGCATGACAATCCCGGACACTGGAAGCGACCGCCCATGCAGATCAAAGTCCAGGAAGCCACCCTGCAACCGACACAGAAGTGTCCACCTGGGCTTTGGATCGGAACGAGACATCGGGACGACTCCAGCAACGGGATGGGGTCATCTTAGCTCTCAGAAAAAAGACTTCAAGTGGTTTTTATGTAATCGTACTGTCGACGCTCATGAATGAGGGGTTTTCCCAATGCAATCCGAACTGCGCGTGATACAGATCAGGGTTGAGCAACTGCATGAATTGCTCGCCATAGCGATCCGGGGCGACTGGCTGGATGGCCCCGCTCTGCAGCAGCGCGTTGTAGCCCTGCCGGGGTAGCTGCACGATGTAGGGCTGCAGCTGACGCGCCAGTTCGCCGCAGCCCGCGGCAAACTCCAGTGCCTTCAGCGCGTCGCGTGCAATGTCATCGAACGGGATGATTACCGGACACTGCACGCTGTCGATCATGCGGAACTTGTCGGCCAGCATCTCGAACGGAATGCCCTCCAGCCGCTTGCTCTCGATCAGCGCCAGCAGGGGCGTACCCAGTTGGTCCTCGCCCTTCTGCCAGTACAGCTGCTGGAAGTAGCGGGTGATGGCCTCGGGTACCAGCGGATCACCAGGGATGTTGCGCAATACCTCGCGGGCAGCCTGGGCGAACTGCTGCAGCTCATCCGGGGCCTTCCAGTCCGGGTTTTCCGTGCGGAACACCAGTACTTCGCTGGCCTCCAGCGCCCGTTTGCCTTCACGGTTGCAGCGCCCGGCCGCCTGGGCAATCGAGTCCAGCCCGGCTTCGGCGCGCAGCACCGTGGGGAAATCGACATCCACCCCGGCTTCAATCAGCGAGGTGGCGACCAGCCGGCACGGCAGACCTTCGCGCAGACGCTGGCGCACCTCAGCCAGCACCTGGCTGCGGTGACGGGCACACATCAGGGTGGTCAGGTGGCGTGCACCTTCCTGATCGGCAATCGACTGGTACAGGGCGCGGGCATGCCGGCGGTTGTTGACGATGCACAGTACCTGGTCGCGGCTGGTCATCTGCTGCTGCAGCCCGGTATCGCTGAGGATGCCGACCTGTCGGACCTGCACCCGCGCCAGTTGCTCGAACAGCTGTGGCGGATTCGGGGCCAGCTCGCGCACGCCCTGCAGCCCGCCTTTGAACTGCGGAGCCTGCAGCGCCGGCTGAGTGGCGGTACACAGCACCAGGCTGCAACGGTAGTTGAGCGCCAGTTCGTCGATAACCGTCACGCAGGGGCGCAGCAGCTTCAGCGGCAGGGTTTGTGCTTCGTCGAGGATGATTACGCTGCTGGCGATGTTGTGCAGCTTGCGGCAGCGTGATGGCCGATCGGCATACAGGCTCTCGAAGAACTGCACTGCCGTGGTAACGATGATGGGTGCATCCCAGTTCTCCATCGCCAGCCGCAGCTTGTCGTGCGCCTGTCGCGCTTTGCTGCGGTCATCGCTGAAAGCACTGTGATGCTCCAATACCGCCTGCTCGCCAAGCGGGCCCAGCGCCTTGCGGAATACGGCAGCGTTCTGTTCGACGATACTGGTAAAGGGCATCACGTAGATGATGCGGCGCAGGCCGTGGCGAACCGCGTGATCCAGTGCAAAGGCCAGCGAGGCCAGCGTCTTGCCGCCTCCGGTTGGTACTGTTAGCGAGAACAGCCCTGGTGCGTGCCCGGCCTGCCGGCGCAGATGGATGAGGATGTCGGCGCGAATGCGATTGACCGGTGAATTGGCCTTGAAGCCTGCCAGATGGGTATCCAGCGCAGCGCGCAGATCGCTCAGCGCTATTGATTGCCGGGGGCGCCGGGAAGGGCATGGCTCAATGCGCTGGTAGAATGCTTCAGTATCAAGAAAGTCGGCATCGACCAGGCAGGAGAACAGCATGCGGGCCAGAAAGGCCAGCTGAAACACCTGACGTTCCCTGACCGGTTTGATCGGCGGCGGCCCCAGTTCTGACATTGCAGGCAACTGGATTTCGTTTTGCCACTGATCCAGCAACGCCGGCAGTCCCTGCCCCTTGAGCCGCTCCTCCAGCGTGCAGCGCTCGCCCGGATCACGGCCGTTGGCCAGCCCGGTATGGTGGCCGGCAATGCCGTAGGCCAGCAGTCGTCCGGCTTTACCATAATATTTGACAGCCAGGATCGCACCACGGCTGGAATGATCAACGCTGAGCCGGGTGCCGTTGATTTTTTTCTGGAATTCGTCGGTGTATTTACCAATATCGTGCAGTAATCCGGCTATGGCTGCCAGTTGTTCGCCACCAAAGCAGGCGGCTTTTTGTGCGGCCAGTTGACGGACTGTCATCAGGTGCTCTGCCAGTGGCTGCCAGTCAGACTGATCCGGGCAGGGTGTTGAGTGGGCATAAAAACAGCGTGTTGTACTCATTTGAAGGACCAAAGGCTTTCCGTAGTGCTGAATAGCCACTGTAGTCCGGCAAGGCAGGTGTGTCAGTGCATCGCTGTGCTGCAGGGGATGGAGGTGGTGCCTCCATCCCGGCTTTAGATTAGCCGCGATGCCGGCCGCGGAAATAGTCGATCAGTCCCTGGGTCGAGGCGTCTTCGGCAGGTTGCGGATCATAGCTGGTCAGGCGCTGGTAGATACCTTTGCCCAGCTCCTTGCCCAGTTCGACGCCCCACTGGTCAAAGGAATTGATGCCCCAGATTACGCCCTGGACAAAAATCTTGTGCTCATACAGGGCGATCAGGGCACCTAGCCGCCGGGGATTGATGGCCTCCACAACCAGGGTGTTGCTGGGCCGGTTGCCAGGAATCACCTTGTGGGGAGTCAGCCGGCTGATTTCTGCCTCGGGCAGTCCCCGGGCCCGCAGTTCAGCCGCCACTTCTTCGGCATTTTTGCCCTGCATCAGGGCCTGGCTCTGGGAGAGGCAGCTGGCATACAGCCATTCGTGATGGTCGGCAATCGGGTTATGACTGACCACTGGCACGATAAAGTCGACCGGTACCAGCTGGGTGCCCTGGTGAAGCAGCTGGTGATAGGCGTGCTGGCCGTTGCAGCCCACGCCGCCCCAGATCACCGGGCCGGTACTGCAGGCCACCGGGGTGCCGTCCTGGCGGACGCCCTTGCCGTTGGACTCCATATCGAGCTGCTGCAGGTGTTTGACGAAGTTGCGCAGGTAATGGTCATAGGGCAGGAAGGCGTAGCTCTGGGCTCCCCAGAAGTTGTGGTACCAGATGCCCAGCATGGCCAGCAGGACCGGCATGTTGTGTTCAAAGGGGGTATGCAGGAAGTGCTGGTCCATGCTGTAGGCCCCGGACAGCAGGGCCTTGAAGTTGGCGATACCGATGGCCAGGGCAATGGGCAGGCCGATGGCGGACCACAGGGAGTAGCGGCCACCTACCCAGTCCCACATGGGGAAGATGTTTTTTTCCTTGATGCCGAAGTCGATGGCTGCCTGCCGGTTGCTGGTAACAGCAATAAAGTGACGGTAGAGCTTCTCTGGTGTGCCCCCCCGGGCCAGATACCAGGCCCGGGCTGCTTGGGCGTTTTTCAGGGTTTCCAGGGTAGTGAAGGTTTTGCTGGAAATGATGAACAGGGTGGTCTCAACATTCAGCCGCTCGGTGACTTCGCGGAACTCGCTGCCATCGATATTGGCCAGGTAGTGGCAGCGGACTCCGTGCTGGGTAAAGGGCAACAGGGCTTCGGAGACCAGTTGTGGGCCGAGGAAAGAGCCGCCGATGCCGATGTTGACCACATCGGTGATGGCGCGGTCGCTGTAACCGCGCCACAGGTGGTTGTGGATACGGGTGACGATATCGGTCATCTGGGCCAGGGCCGCATGCACATCCCGCATCAGGTTATGGCCATTGAGCTCCAGCCGGTCACCAATGGGGCGGCGCAGGGCCGTGTGCAGCACGGCCCGGTGTTCGGAGGTGTTGATGGGCTCGCCATCGAACATGGCCCGGGTGGCCTGCTCGACCCCGGCTTCCCGGGCCAGGTTGATCAGCAGGGCCCGGGTTTCCGGAGAGATCAGGTTTTTGGAGTAATCCAGGAACAGCTCGCAGGCCTGGAGCGAAAATTCGCTGAAACGGCCAGGATCACAGGCAAAAGCCTCCCGCATGCTGAATGCCTGCATGGCCTGCCGGTGTTCCTGCAAGGCCTGCCAGGAGGGAAGGCGGGTGGTATCAAGCGGGGTCTGATAGTAACTCATGGGGTGCAGCTTCCTTTTGGGCAGGCCATGAACTGTGGTCAATATCCCGGCCCGGACAGGTGTTGCTGCGGCGTGATGCGGTCCGGACCCGCCGGGCTGCTGGAGGGCCCGGTGTGGCCCGGGCCGGGAACAGCCTGCTTCAGGCGATCTGGACCGGTATGGCGTTGCTGGTATGGCTCAGTGCTCCGCTGGCATCCATATACAGGATCCGGGGCTTGAAGGTGGCCAGCTCGGCCTCGCTATAGTGTGCATAGGTACAGATGATCAGACGATGACCTTCTGCGGCCTTGTGGGCTGCCGCACCATTGACGGAAATGATCCGGGAGCCTTCTTCACCCCGGATAGCATAGGTGGTAAAACGCTCGCCGTTGTCTACATTGTAGATCTGGATCTGTTCATACTCGCGGATTCCCGCAAGGTCCAGCCAGCTTCCGTCAATTGCGCAGGAGCCTTCATAGTCGAGTACGGAATGAGTTACCACTGCGCGGTGCAGTTTGGCCTTGAGCATGATGGCATGCATGTGTGGAAGTCCCTCCGGGTTTGCAGCGCGCAGAGTGTGCCCTAACCCCTGTCTGCCTTCAAGGATGCAGGGCTGCAGGGTTTCTGGCTTCAAGATTGTCGATCAGGCGGGTTTTGCCGAGATAGGCTGCCCCAAGGATGATCAGCTCCGGGGTTCCGGCGGTTGCCGGCTGCAGGGTGACTGCATCGCGGATTTCCAGATAATCGGGGCGCATTCCGGCCTTTTCAAGGGTCTGCCGGCCGCTCTGGAGCAGTGCCGGGTAGTCTGTATCTCCGGCAGCCAGCTGGCTGGCAATCTGCTGCAGGGTGGCGTGGAGCAGCGGAGCACGCTGGCGCTCTTCCGCGCTCAGGTAGCCATTGCGCGAGGAGAGAGCCAGTCCGTCGCTGGCCCGGATGGTGGGGGCGCCAATGATGCGGACCGGCAGGTTGAGGTCGCGGACCAGGGTGCGGATCACCGCCAGCTGCTGGAAATCTTTCTGGCCAAATACGGCAACATCCGGCTGGACCATGTTGAGCAGTTTGGTTACTACTGTGGCCACGCCGGTGAAGTGTTCCGGCCGGCTGGCCCCGCACAGGCCTTCAGATACACCGGGAACGCTGACCCGCGTCTGGCCGTCCTGGCCATGCGGGTACATTTCGCTGGCCGGGGGGGCAAACAGCAGCTGGCAGCCGGCGGCCTGCAGCTTTTCCTGATCTTCGGCCAGGGTTCTGGGGTAGTTGTCCAGATCTTCGCCGGGGCCAAACTGCAGGGGGTTGACGAAAATGCTGGCCACTACAAAACCGGCTGCCTGACGGGCCTGTTCAATCAGGGAAATATGTCCGGCGTGCAGATTGCCCATGGTGGGTACAAAACCGATCTGCTGCTGTGGGCGGACTCCGGCCAGGGTAGCGCGCAGTTCATTCAGGGTGCTGAGGGTTTTCATGCCTTGAATCCATGCTCGTCTGCGGGGAATTCGCCGGATTTTACGGCACTGACATAGGCCCGGATGGCCTCCGGGATGCTGGCCTGGCCAGGCATGAAGTTGCGTACGAATTTTGGGGTGCGTCCTCCCATGGACAGCCCCAGCAGGTCGTGCAGTACCAGCACCTGACCATCGGTTTCGCAACCGGCACCAATACCGATAACCGGTACACCTGCCTGACGGGTAATCTGGCTGGCCAGCCCTGCAGGTACGCATTCCAGCAGCAGCATGGCTGCCCCGGCGGCCTCCAGCAGCCGGGCATCTTCCAGCATCTGCCGGGCCTGGGCTTCCTGGCGCCCCTGGACCCGGTAGCCCCCAAAAACATTAACCGACTGGGGGGTCAGCCCAAGATGGACACAGACCGGAATGCCCCGTTCAGTCAGTTGCTGGACCACAGGGGCCAGCCAGCGACCGCCCTCGGCCTTGACCATATGGGCACCGGCCTGCATCAGCTGGGTGGCATTGTGCAGGGCCTGCTCCAGGGTCGCCACGGCCATAAAGGGCAGATCGGCAAGGATCAGTGCACCCTGGTTGCCGCGTTTGACACAGGCAGTGTGATAGGCCATGTCCGCGGTGGTGACTGGCAGGGTACTGTCCTGCCCCTGCAGGACCATGCCCAGTGAATCGCCGACCAGCAGTACCTCGACGCCGGCCAGGCTGGCCGTCCGGGCAAAGATGGCGTCATAACTGGTGAGCATGACGATTTTCTCGCCCTGCTGTTTCAGGTTCTGCAGGGTGGTCAGGGTTATTTCCGGCATGCAAGCCTCCTTGGTGGGCTGCCCGGGCGGGTGGTGCGAAAGCAGGCCCGGGTCAGTGATCCGGGCCGCAATCCAGCCGCTCCAGTCCAGTGAAGGGACAGGCGGCCAGCAGCTCATCCAGCCGCCGGCCATCTGGTAACTGCAGGCTGGCGGGAGCAATTTCAGCCAGGGGATAAAGGACAAAGGCCCTGGCCTGCATCTGGTAATGCGGTACCTGCAACCGGGGCTCGTCCAGTTGCAGTGTCCCGAACAGCAGGATATCCAGGTCCAGGGTTCTTGGCCCCCAGCGCTCGTCCTTGCGTTCCCGCCCCTGGTGCTGCTCGATCTGCTGCAGGGCATCCAGCAGCTGGAGTGGCGTCAGCCGGGTATCCAGGGCTGCCACCGCATTGAGGTAACGTGGCTGGTCCGCCGGTCCCAGGGGATCGCTGGCATAAAAGGAAGAAACGGCTACCAGCCGGCTGGCGGGCAGTCCGGCCAAGTGCTGCAGGGCCTGCCGCAACTGCTGCAGGGGCTGGCCCAGATTGCTGCCCAGCCCGATGTAAGCACGTTCCATGGAGGGCATTCAGTCTGTCCGCCGGTTGCGGCTGCCCGGGCGGCGCCCACCGCGCCGGGGCCGCTTGCCTTCGCTGCCCAGCTCGCGGATCAGCTCCCGGCGTCCGCTGTCAGTGGCCTCCTGGTAAAGGGTCCACCAGTGGCCCAGCTCTCCTGTTTGCTCGCCGGCACTTTCCCGTAGCAGCAACAGGTCATAACCAGCCCGGAAACGCGGATGTCCCAGCAACTGGTCCGCCCGGCGGCCCTGGCGGCGGGGCAGGCGTTCCTGTATGTCCCAGATTTCCCGTACAGGCAGGCTGAAACGTTTAGGAATGGCGGTCCGCTGGCACTGTTCCCAGATCAGGTCATGGGCGGCCTGCTGCATGGCAGGCAGTGGTGGCAGTCCGCGGTCCTGCAGGGCCAGGGCACGGCCTGGCAGGGCTGGCCACAGCAGGGCCGCAAACAGGAAAGCCGGGGTAACCGGTTTGCCCTGGGCGATGCGCTCGTCCGTATTGGCCAAGGCCTGGCGAATCAGGCTTTCCGTATAGTCAGGATTATGCTGCAGCGCTGTTGCCGTGGCGGGAAACAGCGGAGCGAACAGGTCGTAGTGCAGCAGCAGGTCCAGGGTGTATTCCCCATGGCCACCGAGAAAAAGTTTGAGTACTTCGTCAAATAGCCGGGAGGCCGGAATGTCATTGAGCAGCCTGGCCAGCGACCGGATGGGCCGGGCACTGTGGTATTCCAGATCAAAGTCCAGTTTGGCTGCAAAGCGGACTGCCCGCAGCATGCGTACCGGGTCTTCCTGGTAGCGCTGTTCCGGTGTGCCAATCAGCCGGATCAGCCGGTTGTGGATGTCATGCAGGCCGTGGGTGTGGTCAAGTATCCGCCCGGATAGTGGATCGTAGTACAGGGCATTGATCGTGAAGTCCCGCCGCCAGGCATCATCTTCCAGGGAGCCAAAGCTGTTGTCGCTGAGGATGCGGCCGCTCCGGTCCGTGCTTTTGTGGTCGGTCCGGAATGTGGCTACCTCGATGACTTCCCGGCCAAACTGCACATGAACCAGCCGGAAGCGCCGGCCAATGATGTGCGCGTTGCGGAACAGGTTGCGGACCTGTTCCGGGGTGGCACTGGTAGCCACGTCATAATCCTTGGGCCGGATGTCCAGCAGCAGGTCCCGGATGCAGCCGCCAACCACATAGGCTTCATGGCCGTTTTTCTGCAGGCGCTCAACCACGCTGACGGCATTTTCACTGATATCCCGGGGCTGCAGCGGGTGCTGGCGGGCGCTGATGGCCGGGCGGCTCCGGTGCTGGGCGGGCCGGCGGTTCAGGGGAAGGCGCAGGGACTGGAACAGCTTTTTCAGCATGTGCAAGCCTGTACAGGGCGGTGGGTATTGGGCATGGCCTGGCGCCTGTTTCTGTCTGGAAGGCCAGGGGCACAAGCCCGGCGGGCGGTAATCAAACGGAGTGGATTCTAGCACTGCTGTCCGGAGATAGCTCAGGGCAGGCGAAAAATCGTGACAGCCTGACAGAACATGAGGGGAAGCCGAAGCTTCCCCTCATGTTCTGAAAATGATGTTGCCCGTTTTATTGTTATTGATCGGACCTGTTGTTTTTGTTGTCAGTCCATGTCCCCGGTCAGGGGATGGCTCCATCTGGGGAGCCAATAGCAAACGGATACCTTTGGTCGCTGATGCTGTCTGGCCAGCCGGTTCGGGCTTCTGCTGACATCTTGTTGTTATTGTTTCCGGTTCGCCAGGGCTGCGCTTGCAGCCTGACAGCTCCTCTCCAAAAGAATCAGTTAGCTGCGTCTCCATCCTGTTGTCGTTGTTATGCTGGAGCCGTTACGTGTTGTTTTTATTATCTTGTCTGGTGTCTTGTTATTGTTGTTGTTCCAGATATAAAGCATGTGTCATGCCATGTTTGCAATTTCTTTTATTATCAATTAGTTGTCGTGTTTTCTGTAATGAGTGGTTTCAGGTGGCAGACCTGAGTGTTACCGATGCTCCCGTTGCCGGTTACAGTCCGCGGCAGGGGTGTAACCCCGATGGCTTACTCAGGGCCGTTCCGGCGGCGCGGGATACCCAGCCGCTGGCGGCGCTCCCAGAGGCATTTGCGACTGATGCCCAGCTTGCGGGCCAGTTCGGTTTCCGTCATATGCTCCTGATGCTCCAGCACAAAGCGCTGGAAGTAGTCTTCGAGGGACAGGTTGCCGGTGTGGCTGGATAGCGTGGTTTCAGGCTGTTCGCTGAGATGGGCCTGCAGGGGGGCGGTGTCGGGCAGCTCGCTGTCGATACCCAGGTGTTCGGCCCGAATTTCCCGGCCCTCACAGAGAATGCTGGCCCGTTCCACGGCGTTTTCCAGCTCGCGGACGTTACCGGGCCAGGGATAGTCCAGGATGATCTGCCGGGCCTCACGGGAAAAGTACAGCGGCTCATGCTGCTGCTGGTTGTGGCGCTTCAGAAAGGTTTCTGCAATATCCAGCACATCGCTGTCCCGTTCTCGCAGGGGGGGCAGTTTCAGGGCAATCACATTCAGGCGGTAATACAGGTCTTCCCGGAATTCACCGGTACGGGCCAGGTTTTTCAGGTCGCGGTGGGTGGCGGCCACCAGCCGGACGCTGACCTTATGCGACTGTACCGAACCGACCCGGCGGATTTCGCCTTCCTGCAGGACCCGCAGCAGCCGGGCCTGGGCTTCCAGTGGCAGCTCGCCGATCTCATCCAGGAACAGGGTGCCTCCATCAGCAGCCTCCACCAGCCCGGTCCGGGCACTGCTGGCGCCGGTAAAGGCGCCTTTTTCGTGGCCGAACAGTTCCGATTCAATCAGGCTTTCCGGGATGGCCGCACAGTTGACCGAAATCATGGGTTCCCGGCTGCGCCGGGACAGCTGGTGGATGGCCCGGGCTACCAGCTCCTTGCCGGTGCCGGATTCGCCCAGAATCAGTACGTTGGAGTCGGTGGGGGCGACCTTGCGGATTTTGCCGAACAGGTCCTGCATGGCCGGGCAGTGACCGATGATGCCCAGTGCTCCGTTGTCCGCGGAGGGGGCTGCCGGACGGGCCGGGCTGGTTTCTGCCGGTGCCGGCTGGGCGGCCTGCAGGATCCGGCTGATGGCCTGCAGCATTTCGCCATGGTCAAAGGGCTTGGCAATATAGTCCACGGCGCCAAGGCGCATGGAATCTACCGCAGAGCGCAGGCTGGCGTAGCTGGTCATGATCAGCACCGGCCGGCCTCCGGCCTGTTCGATCAGTTCGGTGCCGGGTGCACCGGGCAGGCGCAGGTCGCTGATCACCAGGTCAAAGTCGGGGATGTGGTATTGGTCCAGTGCTTCCTGTACCGACCCAGCCTCGCTGATCTGGTACTGGTGGCGCTCCAGCAGGCGGCGCAGGGCGGAGCGGATGATGGTTTCGTCTTCAACAAGCAGGATATGGGGCATTGGAAACTCTCCTGGCAGTATCCGGGGCAGGGTCAGGCCGCTGCCGGGTGGCTTCCTGCATGGCGGGGCAGGGTAATCCGCACCCGGGTACCCAGACCCCGTTCCGGGTCGGTCGGGCTTTCAATGTCGATCCGGCCATGGTGTTCCTCCACAATGGAGTAAACCAGCGCCAGCCCGAGGCCGGTGCCCTTGCCGGGGTCTTTGGTAGTAAAAAAGGGTTCAAACAGCCGTTTCTGGATTGTCCGGGAAATGCCGCTGCCCTCGTCCTCGACAATCAGCTGGACACTGGAGGCCGAGCTGGTACTGCGGATCCGGATGACGCCACCCGCCGGTGAGGCATCCCGGGCATTGGATATCAGGTTGATCAGGACCTGTACCAGCCGCTGTGGATCCCCGCTGGTTTCGTGCAGCGGGTTGCACTGGTTGATAAAGCAGACTTCGGTACCCTGGCGGTTAAGGGACAGCAGGGCAATGGCTTCCTGGGTAATGGCCGACAGGCTGAGGGTACACCAGGGCTGGTGGGTGCCGGCGTGGGCAAAGCCCATCAGCGACTGGACAATTTTGGTGATGCGCCGGGTCTGCTCGATGATCTGGCTGCTGGCCTCGCGGATGTCTGCATCCTGAGCGCGCTCATCCCGCAGGTTCTGGGCCAGGCAGGCAATGCCGGTTACCGGGTTGCCGATCTCGTGGGCTACCCCGGCTGCCAGCCGGCCAATGCTGGCCAGCCGTTCTGAGTGGATCAGGTGTTCCTCCAGCAGCTGGGTTTCCGTGCAGTCCTCTACCAGCAGGACCAGTCCGGTATTGCCGGGGGCCAGCGGTTCGTCAATTGCCGCCTTGTGCAGGTTCAGCCAGCGGCTCTGGTCATCCTGTTCCAGCCGCTGTTTGTGCAGATGGCTGTCCGGAAGCCGGACAAAATGCTCCAGCAGTCCGCCCCAGGGCTGGTCCAGCGCGGAAAGACAGGAGCCGACCACCTGGTCGGCCGGGATCGTGGTCAGTTGCTCCATGGCCCGGTTCCACATCAGGATTTCCTGGTCCCTGGCCAGCGAGCAGACACCCATTGGCAGATCCTGCAGGGTCTGGCGGTGATAGCGGCGCAGGGCATCCAGCTCGGCGGCCAGTCCGGTCAGCCGGGAACGGTATTCCTCGATGCGGCTCTCGATGTAATGGATGTCTTCGCTGACCAGGCTGTTGCTGCTGTCCTTGTAGGGTAGGCAGTTTTTGACAATGTCCTGGGCAATGCTCGGTCCCATCAGGCCGGACAGGTTGGCCTCGATCCGGTCGCGCAACCGGCGCAGGGCATAGGGGCGGCGCTCGTTGAGGGGCAGCTGCAGTTCGGTCAGGGCTTGTTCGACCTCGGCCGGGGCGGTGCTGCTCCCCAGGGGCCGGGCCAGTGCTTCGGCAAACTCCCGGGGTGACAGGGCCACCAGCTCCCGGCGCTGGGCCAGGCGCATGTTTTCCACGGCGCAGGCTTCAGCGGCGCGGGTTTCTTCGGCGCTGGAACGGGTAAACAGTGAAACCAGCGAAAAAACCAGTACGTTCAGGGCCAGTGAAGCCACTGCTGCCGTGTGCCAGGTGTTTTCATCC
>DIDB01000097.1 GCA_002417905.1 Pseudomonadaceae bacterium UBA5811 | reverse complement strand
GCGTGTCATCCCCCATGGAGCCTACCGCTTCCTGGCCCTGCTCGCCCAGCGGGCGCAGCACCTGGTCACGCTCCTCGAAGGTGACCTGGAACATTTTCATGTACTGGCGCAGCTGGTCAGCATCATAGAAGGGCGAACCCACATCCTTGTCATCCAGGGTCGACTGGATGCGCAGGGCATGGTCCCGCAGCCATTTTTTATAGGGATGGCGCTGCTTCAGACTGTCGTTGATCGCATCATTATGCAACACGGTACCTGTCTGGGTATCGACAGCCAGAATCTGCCCGGGCCCTACCCGGCCCTTGGCCAGCACATCGTCCGGCTGGTAATCCCAGACCCCGACCTCCGAGGCCAGGGTGATATAGCCATTGCGGGTCGTTACCCATCGGGCCGGGCGCAGGCCGTTTCGGTCCAGCAGGCAGACAGCATGGCGGCCATCGGTCAGCACCACCCCCGCCGGGCCATCCCAGGGCTCCATATGCATGGAGTTGTATTCGTAGAACGCCCGCAGGTCCGGGTCCATGGTTTCCACATTCTGCCACGCCGGCGGGATGATCATGCGCAGGCTGCGGAACAGGTCCACACCACCGGTGACCATGATCTCCAGCATATTGTCCATGCTGGAGGAGTCGGATCCGGTGCGGTTGACCAGCGGATCCAGCTCGCCCAGACCGGGCAGCAGCCCGCTGGCAAACTTGGTGCGCCGGGCCTGGGCCCAGTTGCGGTTGCCGGTGATGGTGTTGATTTCACCGTTGTGGGCCAGGAAGCGGAACGGCTGGGCCAGCGGCCAGCGCGGCAGGGTATTGGTGGAGAACCGCTGGTGGAAAACACAGATGGCCGTGGCCAGCCGCTCATCGCCGAGATCCGGATAGAACTGCTCCAGGTCGGCCGGCATCATCAGGCCTTTATAGACGATGACCTGATGCGACAGGCTGCAGATATAGAAGTCGCTGTCATCCTGCAGGGCGGCCTCGGCATGGCGCCGGGCAAAAAACAGCTGGATGGCAAACTCCTGGCCGGACAGCCCTTCGCCCGTCACAAACACCTGCTCGATGCGCGGCAGGTTCTCCCGGGCCAGCCGGCCCAGCACGCCGGGGTCCACCGGCACCTCGCGCCAGCCAGCCAGCGCCAGGCCACGGGCCGCGATTTCACGGTTGATGACCTGACGGGCAGCTTCGGCCTTGACCGGATCCTGACTGAGGAAGATCATGCCAGCGGCATACTGCTCCGGCAGCACCTGCCCGAAACAGTCCAGGGCAACAGCCCGCAGGAACTGATCCGGCTTCTGCAGCAGCAGGCCACAACCATCACCGGTTTTGCCATCCGCGTTGATACCGCCCCGGTGGGTCATGGAAGTCAGCGACTGGATCGCCGTTTTCAGCAGGTGATGGCTCGCCTCGCCCTGCATGTGGGCAATCAGGCCGAAGCCGCAGTTATCCTTGAACTCTTCAGGACGAAACAGACCTGCTCTCATAGGCTCTCCAACCAGCTCACTTCGTTGCAAATCAACCCATTGCCCGCAAAAATACGGGCAGCATCCGCAATTTGCGCGGACAAAAGGCTGGGCAGTTTACATAGCCGGATGAAAAGAAAACAATATCTGGCTACAGATTTTACCGCCCGCCGGTCAGGGTCAGCGCTCCTGGCGGAGCTCGCCCTGGATGCTGGAAAAGCTCCTGGCCCAGGGCTTGCCGGACTGCAGGGATGCCGGCAACCGGCGCACGGCCGCCAGGGCGGCATCACGACTGGCAAAGCTGCCATAGGTCACCACATACAGCGGTTTGCCCTGGTAAGACTTCACGTAATAGCGGTAAGCACTGCCCTGAGCCTGGAGAGTCCTGGCCGTCTGCTCGGAGCGGGTGCCCATGACCTGCAGGGCATAGTGGCTGCCCGGCTGTCTGCGGTACCAGCCCGTATGGACTGAGCTGGCAACGGCCGCCGGCCGCGCTGCAGGCCGGACCGGCGCAGGCGCTGGTGCGACTGGCGCTGGTGCCGCCCGGACAACCGGCTCCGGACGGCTGGCCGGACGGGCTGCGGGTGTGCGGTTTTCCGTACTGTCTGGCCGGGAGCGGGCTGGCGCCTGGCGGGTGACAGGCCCGGCAGCAGGTGCACCGGCCCGGGCGGCAGCCACAGGCGCCTGGACCGGAACGACTGGCAAGGCAGGCGCCAGATTCTGCCGGGCGGTCTGGCCCTGGCTGGCCGGCCGGCCACCATCATTCGCCTCATCGCCCTCGGGCTCCGGCTCACCGCCCCCGGCCGCAGCCAGCGGCTCCCGGATCACCGGTCCGGCGGCTACGGTCTCCGCCCCGCCCTTGAGGGACAGGCTGCGGGTCCCAGGCTCCTGAGGGTTTTCTGAAGGCTTGCGGGTCAGCAGCAGCGTCAGCAGGATGCCGATGACCACCGCGCCGGCTCCCAGCAGGTGCCTGACCGGCAGAGCGGGCAGGGAAAAACGCAGGCCGGACCACCAGTCCGCCAGGCCAGTCAGGCCACCACCGGCCAGCAGGCCCGGGCCGCGGGCCGGCCCTTCCAGCAGGTCCCGGGCACAGCGGTTGATTTCACCTGGCCAGCCCCCGGAACACTGCTGGATCTGGCTGACCTGCGCCTCATCGAAACACTCCAGGTCACTGCCCGCACCCTCCAGACGCTGGGCCAGGTAACCCCGGGTTTCGTCTTCCGTATAGGGCTGCAGCTCGATCACATGATAACTGTCCCGCCCGGCCAGCAGCTCCAGCCGGCCCGGCAGCAGTTCATCACCAAACAGGAAAATCTGCGGACGGCTGGTGCCCTGGAGGGCCGCCAGCTGCAGCAGAAACTCCAGATCGTCATCATCCAGCCATTGGGCGTCATCCACCAGCAGATAAACACTCTGACCTTCCCCGGCCAGCTGGCCGATCCGTTCGCCGGCTGCGGAAACCGTGTGCCCGTCCCCGCCCAGCGCCAGGATAACCTGCGTCAGGACACTTTCGTCCTGGCTGCCGGCCACAATCACGACACTCAGCACCTGGTCCTTGTTGCTGCTGGCCACCAGCGCCTGTCGCAGCAGGGTCTTGCCACTGCCCCTGGGCCCGGTCACCACCAGCAGCAGCTGGCTGTAGCGGGCCAGGTGATGCAGCTGGGCCAGTACGGTCTTGCGCTGGGGGGCATAAAAGCGGAAGCCCGGCACCCGGGCAGCAAAGGGATCATGGGTAAAACCATACCGGTCAAGGTAGGCATCCCGGGCAGAAAAACGGCTCATGACGTGATTGGCCTCCCTTCAGACATTCAGGCCGGCCAGGCGCTGATAGTCGGCGTCCAGTACCTCATCCAGAATTTTGCGGGGAAATGCCCCGGTGACCACTGCCTCGCCGGGCCGCTTCAGCAGCACCAGCCGCAGCTGGCCATCCAGCACCTTCTTGTCCACCGCCATATGTTGCAGGAAATCATCCCGCGACATGCCCGCCGGCGGCACTACCGGCAGGCCACAGGCCTGCAGCAGCCGGATGCCCCGGTCCCGGTCCTGCGGCGGCAGCCAGCCCAGCCGGACAGACATTTCCAGGGCCATCACCGTGCCGGCGGCTACCGCCTCGCCATGCAGCCAGCAGCCATACCCCTGATGGGTTTCAATGGCGTGACCAAAGGTGTGCCCCAG
>DIDB01000227.1 GCA_002417905.1 Pseudomonadaceae bacterium UBA5811 | reverse complement strand
GGCCTCGGTTGAGGCCCTGATCGCCTGGATGGCCGAATTCGAGAAGGAGCACGGCTGATGGGTGAAGCTGACCAGCTCAAGGCCCTGCGGGTACGGATTGATACGCTGGATGAGCGGATTCTTGAGCTGATCAGCGAGCGTGCCCGCTGTGCCCAGGAAGTCGCCCGGGTCAAGATGGCCCATCTGGCAGATGGTGAACAGCCGGTATTTTATCGGCCGGAGCGCGAGGCCTGGGTCCTCCGGCACATCATGGAGCGTAATCCTGGCCCGCTGGGCGATGAGGAAATTGCCCGGCTGTTCCGGGAAATCATGTCATCCTGTCTGGCACTGGAGCAGCCGCTGCGGGTGGCTTATCTGGGGCCGGAAGGGACTTTTACCCAGGCGGCGGCCCTCAAGCACTTTGGCCATGCGGTGGTCAGCGTGCCGATGGCTGCCATTGATGAAGTGTTCCGGGAGGTGGTCAGCGGGGCGGTCAATTTCGGGGTGGTACCGGTGGAGAACTCCACCGAGGGCACGGTCAACCCCACGCTGGACAGCTTTATGGAGCATGACATCGTCATCTGTGGTGAAGTCGAGCTGCGTATTCACCAGCATCTGCTGGTGGCTGGCGACACGTCCGCGGTGCCGGTCAGCCGCATTTATTCCCATGCCCAGTCGCTGGCCCAGTGCCGCAAATGGCTAGATGCCCACTATCCCAATGTGGAGCGGGTGGCGGTTTCCAGCAATGCCGAGGCGGCCCGGCTGGTCCGCGCGGAGCCGGGCAGTGCAGCAATTGCCGGCGATATGGCCGCCCGGCTGTATGGCCTGCACCGGCTAGTGGAAAAAATCGAGGACCGGCCGGACAATTCCACCCGTTTCCTGATTATCGGCAATCAGGCTGTACCACCGACCGGTGATGACAAGACCTCGATTATCGTATCCATGCGCAACAAGCCCGGAGCCCTGCAGGAACTGCTGATGCCATTCCATGACAACGGCATTGACCTGACCCGGATCGAGACGCGTCCGTCGCGCAGTGGCAAATGGACCTATGTGTTCTTTATCGATTTTGCCGGGCATCAGCAGGATCCGCTGGTGAAAGCCGTTCTGGAAAACGTTGGCCAGGATGTGGTGGCCCTGAAAGTGCTGGGCTCCTATCCCAGGGCTGTTCTCTGAACCTTTTTTGCCGGGAGGACCGGGCCAGTGGCCGGATCTCCCGTGCTTGACGCTTGGGGCTGTTATGAGCTGTGATTTTCTCGCGCTGGCCATGCCGTATGTGCAGAAGCTGTCGCCATATATTCCGGGAAAGCCCGTGGAAGAGCTGGCCCGCGAGCTGGGGCTGGACCCGGCCAGCATCGTCAAGCTGGCCAGCAATGAAAACCCGTTGGGCCCCGGGCGCCGGATGCTGGAGGCCGTTCAGGCCAGCCTGCCCCAGCTGACCCGCTATCCGGATGGCAACGGGTTTGCCCTGAAGCAGGCGCTGGCCTGCAAGCTGGGTGTCAGCATGGCGCAAATCACCCTGGGCAATGGCTCCAATGATGTGCTGGACCTGGTGGCCAGAGCCTGGCTGGGACCGGGGCTGAATGCGGTATTCAGCCAGTACGCCTTTGCGGTATATCCGATTGCCACCCAGTCCGTGGGTGCCCGGGGCAAGGTGGTGCCCGCCCGGGACTGGGGGCATGATCTGGAGGCCATGCTGGCCGCCATTGATGCTGACACCCGTGTGGTATTTCTGGCCAACCCGAATAACCCGACCGGAACCTGGTTCGGGCCGGAGGCTCTGGAGCGCTTCCTGGAGCGGGTTCCGGAGCAGGTGCTGGTGGTACTGGATGAGGCCTATATCGAGTATGCGGCCGGCGGTGAGCTGCCAGATGGTCTGTGCTATCTGGAGCGTTATCCCAATCTGCTGGTCTCCCGGACTTTCTCCAAAGCCTATGGGCTGGCTGCCCTGCGGATTGGCTATGCTGTTTCCTCGCCGCGGGTAGCCGAGGTGCTGAACCGGGTCCGCCAGCCGTTCAATGCCAACAGTCTGGCGCTGGCGGCTGCCTGTGCAGCGCTGGATGACCAGGCGTATCTGGCCGAAAGTCGCCGGGTCAATGCAGAGGGCATGCAACAGCTGGAGCAGGGCCTGAGGGCACTCGGATTGGGCTGGATTCCCTCGCAGGGCAACTTTGTGGCCGTGAATTTTGCCCGGGATGCGGCCGCCATCAATCAGGCCCTGCTACGGGAAGGTGTGATTGTCCGGCCTGTTGCCGGTTATGGCCTGCCGGAATTTTTGCGGGTTTCCATCGGTCTGCCCGGAGAAAACGAGCGTTTCCTGCAGGCCCTGCGCCAGGTTCTGGCATCGTGACTGCAGTCGCCGGGCAGAATATGGTGCCGGCTGCGTCTGGCCGGCTGGCAGTGATTGGGCTGGGCCTGATCGGGGGGTCTTTTGCCCTGGGCATCCGGGAAAAGAAGCTGTTTGCCGAAGTGGTGGGCTTTGACATGGATGCGCCCTCCCGGGACACGGCTGTCCGGCTGGGCATTGTGGATCGCTGTGCGGACAGTCTGGAGGAAGCCTGCGCCGATGCGGATGTTATTCAGCTGGCCGTGCCGATCCTGGCCATCGAGCAGGTGATCGACCGGCTGGCCGCCTTGGCGCTGGGGCAGGCGATCATCACGGATGTGGGCAGTGCCAAGGGAAATGTGGTGCGCTGTGCTACCCGTGCTTTTGGCCGGATGCCGGTGCGGTTTATTCCCGGCCATCCGATTGCCGGTTCGGAGCGCAGCGGGGTCAGTGCGGCCCAGGGTGAGCTGTTCCGCAACCATAAGGTGATTCTGACGCCCCTGGCGGATACTGACCCGCTGGCCGTAGCCCGGGTCCGCAGCCTGTGGCAGGCCCTGGGTGCGGATGTGGAGCTGATGGACGTGAGCCACCATGACGAGGTACTGGCGGCCACCAGTCATCTGCCGCATCTGCTGGCGTTTGGTCTGGTGGACTCCCTGGCACGCAGCCATGAAAGCCTGGATATTTTCCGTTATGCGGCGGGCGGTTTCCGGGACTTTACCCGGATTGCCGGAAGTGATCCGGTCATGTGGCACGATATCTTCCGGGCCAATCGCGGGGCGGTACTCGAGGTACTGGATACTTTCCGGCACGATCTTGACCAGCTCCGCTCAGCCATTGACAGCCAGGATGGTCATTATCTGCTGGGCGTTTTTACCCGGGCCCGGGCTGCCCGTGAACATTTTGGCAAAATTCTGGCCCAGAGGGCCTATGTGGACGCTATGCATTCCGATGATCTGATTTTTCTGGCCCATCCTGGTGGGCCGCTTTCCGGAACGCTCCGGGTTCCCGGAGATAAATCCATTTCCCACCGGGCCATCATGCTGGGCTCCCTGGCTGATGGAGTGACCGAGGTTGAGGGCTTCCTGGAGGGTGAGGATGCTCTGGCGACCTTGCAGGCGTTCCGTGATATGGGCGTGGTGATTGAAGGGCCGGAGCAGGGGCGGGTGACCATCCATGGCGTGGGGCTGCAGGGCCTGAAGCCGCCGCCCGGCCCGCTTTATCTGGGGAACTCCGGCACCTCCATGCGTCTGCTGTCGGGCCTGATGTCTGCACAGGGCTTTGATACGGTCCTGACCGGGGACGAGTCCCTGTCCAGGCGGCCGATGAACCGGGTGGCCAGGCCACTGCGCGAAATGGGTGCCCAGATCGAGACCGGGCCGGAGGGCCGCCCACCGCTGCAGATCAGGGGGGGGCAGGCTCTGCAGGGCATTCATTATGAGATGCCGGTGGCCAGTGCCCAGGTGAAATCCTGCCTGCTGCTGGCGGGCCTGTATGCGGCTGGAGAAACGGTGGTAACCGAGCCGGCTCCGACCCGGGATCATACCGAGCGGATGCTGAGAGGTTTTGGCTATCCGGTCAGGGTTGATGGCCGCACGGTCCGCATTACTGCGGGGGGGCGGTTGCAGGGCACCCGTATCGAGGTGCCAGCGGATATTTCCTCGGCGGCGTTTTTTCTGGTTGCCGCCAGTATTGCCGAAGGCTCTGATCTGCTGCTGGAACACGTGGGAATCAACCCGACCCGTACCGGGGTCATTGATATCCTGCGGTTGATGGGGGCCAGTATTGAGGTGCTGAACGCGCGTGAGGTGGGCGGTGAGCCGGTAGCGGATCTGCGGGTCCGTTCGGCCCGGCTGACGGGTATTGATATCCCGGAAGAGCTGGTACCACTGGCAATTGATGAATTTCCGGTGCTGTTTGTGGCGGCGGCCTGCGCCGAGGGGTGTACGGTGCTGCGTGGCGCGGAAGAGCTGCGGGTCAAGGAGTCCGACCGCATCCAGGTGATGGCCAATGGTCTGCAGGCTCTGGGCATCAAGGCGGATCCGACGGCGGATGGTATCGTGATTGAAGGGGGCACGCTGGGTAGTGGTGAGGTCTGGTCCTGTGGTGATCACCGGATTGCCATGTCATTCAGCGTAGCGGCCCTGCGTGCCACCGGGCCGATCCGTATCCACGACTGTGCCAATGTGGCCACTTCCTTTCCCGGTTTTTTGCAACTGGCCTGTCAGGCTGGCCTGCAGGTTGCTGAAGAGGGACAGGCATGAATCAGGTGGCCCCGGTAATCACGATTGATGGTCCCAGTGGTTCGGGCAAGGGGACCGTGGCCGGCCTGCTGTCCAGCCGGCTGGGCTGGCATTTCCTGGACTCGGGGGCCCTGTACCGGCTGCTGGCGCTGGCGGCAATGAATCACAGTATTGATCTGGGTAACGAGGAACGGCTCAGGGTGCTGGCCAGCCATCTGGACGTATGCTTTATTCCGGCCAGCCCGGATCGTAGTCAGCGGATACTGCTGGAGGGTGAGGATGTCACCCAGCTGATCCGTAGCGAGTATGTGGGTGCTGGTGCTTCGAAAGTGGCCTCGCTGGCCGGGGTCCGGAAAGCCCTGCTGCAACGGCAGCATGATTTCCGCTGCCTGCCGGGTCTGGTGGCAGACGGGCGGGATATGGGGACTGTGGTTTTTCCGGATGCACCCCTGAAATTCTTTCTGACGGCCAGTGCTGAAGAGCGGGCCCGGCGGCGCTATCTGCAGTTGAAGGATACTGACCCAGATGTTACCTTTGACAATCTGCTCGAAGATATACGTAAACGTGACGAGCGCGACACCCAGAGGGTAGTTGCGCCGCTGAAGCCGGCTGCCGATGCGATCCAGCTGGACTCGACAGTGCTGTCCATCGAGCAGGTACTGGACAGAATTCTTGAAGTATTTGCACTCAGAAAGCTTTGAGAGTTTCGCGAATCCGCAGGGCTGGAATGCGGCCGGATTTGTGGCATGTGCAGGAAAGTGTCACGGGATACCAGACAGTACCGTGGCCTTTTGGATATGAACAAGCCCCACACTGGTCTGGCGTGTGGAAGTTGGGCTGGCGCTGGCCCGAAAAAAGCAGGAATCAACATGAGCGAAAGCTTCGCAGAACTTTTTGAAGAAAGCCTGAAATCCCTCGACATGCAGCCTGGTGCCATTATTACAGGTACTGTTGTCGATATCGACGGTGACTGGGTTACGGTACACGCTGGCCTGAAATCCGAGGGCGTTATCCCGGTCGAGCAGTTCTACAACGAGCAGGGTGGGCTGACCATCAAGGTTGGTGATGAGGTTCACGTTGCTCTGGACGCGGTAGAAGATGGTTTCGGTGAAACCAAGCTGTCTCGTGAGAAAGCCAAGCGTGCCGAATCCTGGCAGGTTCTGGAAGCAGCCTTCAATGCCGAGGAAATCGTCAAGGGCGTTATCAACGGCAAGGTCAAGGGCGGCTTTACGGTTG
>DIDB01000228.1 GCA_002417905.1 Pseudomonadaceae bacterium UBA5811 | reverse complement strand
TGGTGTAACGGGACAAAGAGAAACGCACGGTGCCATGGGCTGCCGTATAGGGAATACCCATCGCCCGCATGACATGAGAAGGCTCAAGCGAGCCTGAGGTACAGGCCGAGCCGCTGGATGCGGCAATGCCCACCTTGTTCATCAGCAGCAGGATGGCTTCTCCTTCGATAAACTCGAAGGCGATGTTGGCTGTATTGGGCAGCCGGTTTTCCGGATCGCCAGTGACAAACGCATGGGGAACGGCCGCCAGGATACCGGCCTCCAGCCGGTCACGCAGCCGCCGGACCTCGGTGTTTTCATGGGCCATAAAAGCCATGGCCTGTTCGGCTGCCACCCCCAGCCCTACGATAGAAGCCGAATTCTCGGTCCCGGCCCGCCGGCCGCGCTCCTGGTGACCACCCCGCAACAGCGGGCGGAAACGGGTTCCCCGACGCAGGTACAGCACGCCCACCCCTTTCGGAGCATGCAGCTTGTGTCCGGACAGGGACAGCATATGGATGGACGAGTTTTTCAGGTCAACCGGCACCTTGCCCACCGCCTGGACCGCATCCGTATGAAACATGATGCCAGCCTCATCCGCCATCCGGGCCATTTCCTCTACCGGGAACAGGGTTCCGGTCTCGTTGTTGGCCCACATCACCGACACGATAGCCACGTCATCACCCAGCAGGCTGGCATACTGCTGCAGATCCAGCCGGCCCCGGTTATCCACCGGCAGCTTGTGTACGGTGTAGCCCTCGGTTTCCAGATACTCGCACAGGGAGAGAACCGCCGGGTGCTCAACAACGGTCGTGATGATGGTCCGCCGCTCCGGCTGGGCCTTGAGGGCCGACAGGATGGCCGTGGAATCCGACTCCGTACCACAGGAGGTAAAGATGATTTCGGAGTCGTGTTCGGCACCCAGTAGGGCCTGAATGCTCTGGCGGGCCTTTTTCAGGGCCGCCCCGACCTGATTGCCAAAGCTGTGCAGTGACGAGGGATTGCCAAACTGCTCGGTAAAGAACGGCAGCATGGCCTTGACGACTTCGTCATCCACCCGGGTTGTGGCATTGTTATCCAGATAAACGTTGGGCATAGCGGGTCTCCCTCCTGAAACTTAGTGCGCGTGGGCCTGGGCACTGACCGGAATGACCTTGACGAACTCGCCCAGTTCCTCGATCAGCTTCTGCTGGATTCCCCCCAGGGTCATGCTGGCCATCTGGCAGCCGGTACAGGCCCCGGTCAGCTTCACATAGACATTCTTGCCATCCACATCCAGCAGCTCCACATCACCATGGTCGCGCTGCAGGGCCGGACGGATGGACTCCAGCACGGTTTCAATCCGGCGGATACGCTGCAGGTTGGTCATCTTGCCAGCGGCCGGAGCCGCAGCCGGCTCAGCTGTGGCCTCAGCAGTAGCAACCGGAGCCGGAGCCGCCTCTTTCTGGGGCACAGCCGGGGCCTTGCGGGCCTTGATGGGGGCCGGCACAAACTTCTCGCCCCGGGCACTCAGCTCGTCTTCCAGGATCTGCTCGATACGCTCGTGACAGGCTGAACAGCCACCACCAGCCTTGGTGTAGTTGGTGACATCCTCAACGGTGGACAGGCGATTGGCGCGGATGGTGTCACGCACCATCACTTCATCGACTGCAAAGCATTTGCAGACCAGAGCGCCCTCTTCGTGGTCATCCTCCAGCTCCTCGCCGCGATAGTTGGCGATAGCCGCCTGCAGGGCTTCACGGCCCATCACCGAGCAGTGCATTTTTTCCGGCGGGAGACCATCCAGATAATCGGCAATATCCTGGTTACTGATTTTCAGGGCTTCATCCAGGGTCAGCCCCTTCACCATTTCAGTCAGGGCCGAAGAAGAAGCGATGGCCGAACCGCAACCAAATGTCTGGAAACCGGCATCCAGGATGACATCCGTATCCGGGTCAACCTTGAGGGTCAGGCGCAGTGCATCACCGCAGTTCAGCGAACCCACATCCCCCACCGCATTGGCATCAGCCACAGCCCCGGCATTCTTGGGGTTGTAAAAATGTTCTTTTACTTTTTCAGAGTAGTCCCACATTACGGCTTGTCTCCCGGTAAGTCTTTAGGGGTGCCGGTCGGCCCGGCGACCACAGAAATTGCTAGCAGGCGAATGACTTGCCGCAACTGCAGCTATTGGTGGCATTCGGATTGGTGAAGGTGAAACCGCTGCCTTCCATGTTTTCGACAAAATCCATGGTCACACCATTCAGCAGGGGAGCACTGGTTTCGTCAATCAGCAGGGTCAGCCCGTTAAAATCGACAATCTGATCACCCTCGGCCGGGCTTTCTTCCAGTTTGAGGCCATACTTGAACCCTGAGCAGCCACCCCCCTCAACCCGGATGCGCAGGCCAGCGACCGGCTTGTCCATATTGCCCATGAAGCGGTTTACCGCCGCCAGCGCGCTGTCAGTCAAAGTAATCATTGGCATTTCTCCTCGGCGTTAGCGAATGCCCGAACAACCTGTTGCCAGAATCAAAAGCAACCGACGTGCCATTATTTCAAGAAAGCCGGGAACTTTATCCCCTCCTGAAGGCAGCCCCCGGCCAATCTGTCAGTTTTCCTACAATCTGGACCCTCCTGACGCCAAAGGCCCGGGACGGCTGATTTTGCGCCCACCGGGAGGTTGCTGTTACGTTATATACAAGATGACATAGACCACCGGGAGCCGTCCGGTCTCCTACATCAGGCTGGCTGCAAAAAATCAGAAGTAACGTGCTGATAGCCAAGCATTATTCTGAAAAAGTCAGACTGGTGGCCTTTTTGCAGGAATCTGTTACCCCACGAGGCGAGCAAGCGATCATGTCTCAGCGTCCCCCCCCTCACGCCGACCCTTTCTGGCCTGCCGGTCCCTACGACAGCCCCGGCACCAACAAGGGCATCGAACTGCTGGAACAGATCGAGCTGACCGGCTCGATCAGCCGGGCTGCCAAGAACCTGCAGTTCTCCTACAAGGCCGCCTGGGACGTGATCAATGCCATGAACAACCTGTCGGAGCGGCCACTGGTTATCTGCACCGCCGGGGGGGAACAGGGCGGAACCCGGCTGACCGAGTTTGGCGAGGAAACCATCCGCACCTGGCGGCGCATCCAGCAGGAATACCGCCGCTATCTGGCCAAAGTTTCCCGGGGAGTCGAACACTTTGCCGAGATTGAGCGCCTGCTCAAGGCCATCACCATCAAAAGCAGTGCTGGCAACCAGTTTCACGGCAGAATCCGCCTGATCGAGCGGGGAATCATCGAAAGCTGCGTTACGCTTGAGCTGGGCGGCGGGCTGGATATTGTCGCTACCGTCAGCAATGACTACGCCGATGAATTGCAGCTGGCCACCGGGCGGACTGCCGTCGCCTTGGTCAAGGCCAGCTTTATCATCCTGGCCTCTGACCCGGAAGTCGTCATGAGCGCCCGCAACCACCTGCACGGCAAGGTCGCCGCCATCATTCCGGGCACGATCAGCAGTGAGGTCAAGCTGCAGCTACCTCACGGCCGGATCCTGACCGCCTCGGTCACCAACGAAAGCGTGCTGGAAATGAACCTGATGCCCGGCCAGTACTGCTCGGCCTTTATCAAGGCATCACACGTTATCGTGCTGGCCTGACCCCAGCGCCCTAGCCAGTCATCATTGCGTCATAGGCCCGCCGCAGCAGCTCGCGCTCCAGCCAGGGACGCTGTACACACTGCAACAGCTCGACCCAGCGCATGCCGGCAGGCGGCTCAAAGAGCTCGTTACCCTCCAGCGCTGCCAGGTAGACTGGCAGCAATCCATCTGCTGTTTCAATAAACAGCTCAAACTCACCCACCAGACTGATTGTCCGGTTTACGCCAATCAGCTCCTGCAGATGCCGCAAGGCCACCGAAGGATGGCGCTGGATCTGGGGATCCTGGGCCGTCCCGGCGATCACCGCCAGCGGTGGCAGAGGGTCAGGGAACACAACCCCGGCCCCGTCAGGCACCAGGAAACTCATTCGCGCACTAAATGGGTGCTTATGGCACAAAATAATGCGCCAGTCTTGAACATCGGATTTTCCGGATAAAGTCATCAGTCAAGCGCCAACAGGGAATATTCCACAGGCCCGGCAAACAGGCGGGTTCCGCCTCCTTCCGCAGCCACCTGACGGGCGGCAGCAGCATCCACCACCCGGACACCGGCCAGATAATTCACGCCCCAGTCTTTCCAGCCTTCCAGCCAGGGCATGCTTGGCCCCATCAGCACCACCCGGGCCTGACGGGACAGCTGCAGCAACCGGGGCAATGTCTTGTTGGCCAGGCTGCTGGCAGTGATAAAAACCCAGTCGGCCTGTGGCAGCAGGTACTCGGCGGCCGCATCCGGGAAATCGCCCTCCTGGGGATTGCGCTCCACACACTGATAGGGCACATCGGCCCACAAGCGATCCAGTGCCGGATAACGGCCAATCACTACCACCTTCTGCCCGATCACCCGGGAGCGGAAATGGGCAAATACCTGGAGATGGCCGGGCGCCTCTTCCCGCAGGGGAACGGCCTGGCGCCAGCAGGCCGCCGGACGGTTATTGACCAGCGCATTCAGCACCGACAGGCCCACAGCGGCCTCGGCCTCGTTCCATGAGCTGAGCCAGTGGCACAGCTCATGGCTGGACCGGCCCTGCAGGGTACCAGCCCAGTCCAGGGTACGGGGTACCAGCCGGGGGCTGAAAGAAAAGCCCAGCCCGCCATCCACACTGGCCACCGTCCAGCTCAATCCCAGCAGGACACTGTCCACTGGCACCGCCTGGCCTGCCGTCTGTCCCAGCAACCACCCATACAGATCATTCATTCCATAAGCCCCGGTAAAAGACGCAGTTCGGCTTTCAGCCGCCCCAGCTCCCCCCAGGCCGTCACGGCCTCAATAAACCAGCCCGGCTTGCGGGGATGGGGCAGCAGCACATCAAATTCGGAGAAACTTTTGCCATTGCCGTTAAGCACCAGGACACCCTGATAGGTCCCATCAGCCGCCCGCCAGCCGGCACAGAGGGCAAAAGAATGGTCCAGCGAGTCTGGCCGCAGCTCAACGCTGGCCGGCGGCTTCCCGAAAACCGGCAGGGGCGCCAGTCCGGCGGACTGCAGGCACTGGCCCATCACCTGCCAGGTCTCGGCCAGCAGGGGAGCCGCATCAGCCAGCTGCTGACGGGCCACAGCATCAGCCATCAATCCTCCTCCCCGGAAAAAGAACGGGCAATCTGCAGGAAGGCGCCGCCACCGATTTCATCAGCCGGGTCCAGCTGCAGCAGCTTTTCCAGCACACTCCGGGCCTGGGCAACCCGGGCCCGGCGCAGACGGATCACTCCCAGCGCTTTCAGACTGAACAGATACAGGCGTTCAGGCCCCTGGCGATGCTGCCAGCAGGCGCTGCCTGCCGTCAGACGGCGATAATTGCGGTCAATGCCCAGCTGGCCGGCGGCGCTGCGCAGGGCAGCCCATACGGCCGCTTCGGCTTCCCCATAGCGCCGGCTGACAAAAAAAAACTTGTAGAGCCCGATATGGGCATCGGGCTCATCTGGCCAGAGACGGCGGGCTTCCAGCAAGGAAGCCTCAACCATTTCCGGCACCCTGGCGCACAGTGCATTGTTCAGCAGATGGCGCAGGAGCTGGGGCGTGCTGTCCGCAAAGAAGGCGCGCTCCGGCGCGAACAGCAGGACCTCGCTCATGGTGTTACCAGAGCTCGGCCGGCGTTGCCTTGTCGGCAAAAACCTGGCCTTCAAGCACATGCTTGATGATTACCGGAGCATCTTCCGGCTCCACCCAGCTGTACATCTGGGAGCCCGGATAGATCAGCACATTGGCACCGCCCTGGCAGGGGCCAAGACAGCCGGTGCGGGTCAGCGCCACCCGGGTGGTCAGATTGTTCTGGATGATAACCTGGGCAAAGGCATCATAAAGGGCATCAGCGCCACGGGCGCCGCAGCTGCCACGGGGATGCCCTTCCGGGCGGTGCTGGGTACAGATAAAAATATGAAACTCTGGCTTGGCCATGGTTATGGATTCCTGGATCAACACTAATCAACTGCAGACAAAGATCTGGCCTGACCACCTATTCTCCGGCAACTGCCCTGCAGTGCCGGCCTCCCCGGTCAGGCCCGGCCCTCCCGGCCAGACCGCATCGCGGTATTCCCTGTGAAGCCGGTTACCCGGCTTCAGTCCTCGCTGCCCGCAACCTGCTCGTAACGCTGGCGGGCATCTTCCCACTCAAGACAGGCCTGACAGGCACTCTGGGCCAGCTCGACCAGCTTCGGATAGTCGGTCAGAAAACGGTCTTCAACCAGATCATGGATCTGTCCGGCCCATTCATTGGCAATCCGCTTTTTCTGGCTGACCTCTTTTTTCAGGGCCTTAATTTCTTCTTCGGTCATTACACGCTCCTTGTTTACAGCTCGGCCACGGCCCGGTGCTCATTGATCAGGGCCGCCGCCTTCTGGACAATTTTCTGCGCTTCGCCTGCCGCAGCTTCCAGTGACTCAAAGCCGAAGCGGTGAACATCACGCAGCACCTTATCGAAAGCAACCAGCTTGCCAACCAGGATCAGGGCGCGACCAAAACCCTCATGGGAGATGTTGATCACCGGCGCAGCCATCAGTCCGGTTTCCTGTTCAATCATGTGGGAAACCGCATTGTAGAAAGCCTTGATCCGGGAAATCACCGTCTCGTCGGGATCACCGACCACTGGAATGGCCTTGCGCCGGGCCTTGGTCAGGACCAGCGGATCCAGTACCCGGGCGTCCGTCCAGGTGTCGTAAGTTCCGTAACCGTCCATGGCCCGCAACTGGATGACCAGCTGGCGAATCACCGCTTCCTCCAGGAAAGGATCATCGTCCAGTACTATCCGCTCTTCGTATTCGTCTGCTTCGTACATCAGCTTTCCTCAACCATAAAAACCCTCCGGCCACCCATGGGCCGGGAGGTTGTCAGTAACCGGGCTGCCCGCCGGAGATCATTCGTCCCAGCCTTCGGCAGCCATGGCATCAAAGCGGCCCATGTCCACGCCCCGGGTCCGGCGGATGGCCTTGGCCAGCCAGGCGGACGGCCCTTCACGCAACTCTTCCTGCAGACCGGCAATCAGGTCGCCGATCCGGGCATCCTCGGCCACCTTGACCGGCTGGACACCCCGGGCCAGCAGCTGGCGGACAGCCGAAGCCCCGCAGGCCCGGCAGTACACGGCAATGCAGTCTTCCAGCAGATCCAGCTTGCTGACCAGCTTGTCCTCATTGCCATCCTGTTCAAGCTCACCAAACTCGATGACCGACAGCAGCTGGGCCTGCTCAGGATTGATGCCATAAATCACAAAGGAACGTGACGAGCCAAAATGCTGGTCAACCCGCTCACGGTCCGAAGAAGCAAAGGCTACCTTCATCAGGGTGCCATCATTTTCGCCATCCACCTGCAGCTGCCGGGTCGGGCCAGACATATCGTGATGCCTCCATTTCGATTATTCGTGCGCAGGGGCCGCCTGCTTGTAGACCGAATGATAGGGCTCGATGCCCTGGTGATGCTCGACCAGCAGGTTGGCCATGTCGAACAGGGCCTGGGTTGTCCCCCGGTAGCCTGACCAGCAGCGCTGGAAGCCACCCACCAGATCGTATTGCGGAAAGCCCATGCGCAGGCAGGGCAGCCCGAGGCGCTTCGCGCTGGCAAAAGCATGGCTGTTGCCCAGCACCAGCTGGGCCTGCCGGGCCCGGGCTGAATGCTCCAGGTCCTCCAGGTCTCCGATCTGGATGCAGGGCAGTGGCGAGTCACTCAGCGCAGCAGCCCGGGCCGGCACAACGGCCGTGACAGTCTGCCCCCCCACCTCCCGCAGCATGGCGTCAAAGCCCAGCAGCAGGTCAGGGTCAGCGGCAATGGCGATCCGGGCATTACTCAGCATGAAATGCGTGTCCAGGAAAGCGTCCTGCAGCTGGCGCCGGTGCCGCTGCCAGCGCCCGGGAACAGGCTGGCCACTGAGCGTGGACAGGGTCATCATCCAGCGGTCCACTGCTTCCAGCCCCATCAGCAGGCCAAAACGGTGATCCGGTACCCCCGTCCGGCTGGCCAGGCAGTCGGCCGCGTCGGCCAGGCTCTGGCCGACGACCAGGGTAGCCAGGCTTTGTCCTGCGCTTTCCAGTTCGGGAATGGTCAGCCCGCCAGTGGTAAACGGATTGAAATAGCTGTCATCCAGATGGCCATCCAGCGAACCGGACAGGTCCGGAATCAGCAGCGGCCGCAGCCCGAAACTTTCAATGCTCTCGGCAATGAACTCCAGATCCCCGGGAGTCAGGTTGGCGCTGCACAGCACATTGACCTGGCGGGGCCGCTGCCCGACCCGGCTGCGGTCTGCCGGGACCAGAGTGTCCACCATGGCCTTGACCGCCAGGGCAAAGCCGCTTTTGAAGCTGCCGGCAAAATCCGGCGTGTTCACCGGCACGACAGCGATCCGCTCAAACTCCGGGTGAGCCCGGCGGAACTGGCTGATGGCCCGGGTCAGATGGCAGCCCTGGGTTTCGGCCAGCCCGGTGGTTACCAGACCGACAATGGCTGGATCATGCTTGCTGCAGATGGTGGCCAGGGCTTCAACGATATTTTCATCAGCCCCCATCACCGAGGTTACCTGGTCCATCGCCGTGGTCTGTACCGGAATCGGCTCGCGGAAATGCCGGACAAAAAATACCTTGGCAAAAGCGGTGCAGCCCTGGGAGCCATGCATCAGTGGCACACAGCGTTTCATGCCCAGAAAAGCCAGGGCGCCGCCCATGGTCTGGCTGGTTTTCAGCGGACTGACCGCCAGTGGTTTTTTACGGTTAAGAAGTTCTGCCATCGTGCATGTCCTCAGGCGCTGGCCAGCTGCTGTGGCACGGCCTGCCCCGGCATATCCCAGGGTGCCGGGCGGCGCACGGCATCCCAGATCGGACTTTCCATGGTCAAGCACAGTTGCCGGACCAGTTCCAGCATGCCTTCATAGCCGGCATAACCAAACTCCCGCTCCTGGTTGATATCCAGAAAGGGAATCCGGGCCTTCAGGGCGGTGTACAGGTTGCGCCCCCCGGCAATCAGGATATCGGCCCGGTAATCGTCCACTGCCTTCAGCAGAACCCTGGCTCCGCCCTCTTCCAGCATTTTCACGTCATCACCCATCAGCTCGCGGATGCGGGCCTTGTCCTCTTCCGTGGATTTTTTGGTGCCGGTGGCCACTACGTTCATGCCCAGATCCTGCAGGGCCGACACCACCGACCAGGACTTCACCCCGCCGGTATAAAGCAGTACCCGCTTGCCCTCCAGCCGGGGCCGCCAGGCCTCCAGCTGCTGGCGGATCCGGGCTTCTTCACGGGCAATCAGGGCTTCCGTCCGGGACTGCAGGTCACTGTCACCAATCAGCCGGGCAAAATCCCTTAGCGCCCGGGAGGTATCGGTAATGCCATAAAAACTGCCTTCAAACCAGGGCGTGCCGTAAGTCTCTTGCAGCTTGCGGGCCACGTTGATCATCGCCTTGGAGCAGACCATCATGTTGACCCGGGCGGCGTGCATGGTCTGCACCTCATGGAACCGGGCATCTCCGGACAGCGTGCACAGCACGCGGATACCCAGCTCGTCCAGCAGGGGCAGCACATGCCACAGCTCGCCCGCAATGTTGTACTCGCCGATCAGGTTGACGTCATAGACCGGAATGCCCGGCCGCTGCTGCTCCGCAGGAACCGGCTCCGGATCGCGGGTGCCAATGACATGCTTGAGCATGGCTTCCCCGGCCACCCGGTTACCCAGGTTCTTGGAACCATAGAAGCCGGCTGAATCGATCGGGATGACTGGCGTGGCAAAGTGGGCACTGGCCGCCTTGCACACGGCCTCAAAATCATCGCCGGTCAGGGCTGGAACACAGGTGTTGTATACAAAGACGGCCGGCGGCGCATAAGTTTCAATGGCCTGGCGGATGGCATGAAACAGGCGTTTTTCCGAGCGGCCCATGATGATGTCCTGCTCGGTCAGGTCGGTGGTCATCCCGATACGGTAGAGATCCGGCCCGGTCGAACGGGTGCCCCGGTTATCCCAGGAGCTGCCGGAGCAGGCGATGGGCCCATGAACCACATGCGCCACGTCGGCAATGGGCAGCAGGGCAATCTGTGCACCATCAAAGACGCATCCGCCATCGGTGGCACCCGGCTTGGGTTTTGAACAGCCGGACTTTTCCTTGGCGTTATGGCTGCAGGCCGGCTCATTCATGAGTTCGGCGATGTCCTTGGCTTTCATTGCGCACCCCTTTTACTGGTCGGTATTGCACACAGCCATAACATTGCAAAGCCTGTACCAGATAAGACAACCTGCTGATTAACCGGGCTTAGGGCACCAGAGAGGCTCTTTTACAGTAAACGCCTTGTCACCTTTGCAACACACCAAACAGCCCAACAGGTTCCGGCGTGTATGATCGAAACCTGACAAAAACGGGCCGGACGACTCAGGACGCGCGGCCACTGTCCTGGGCCAGCCGCTCCTCAATGGCCAGCCGGACTTCCGGGTCCTGCTCGTCCAGCCGGCGCAGGGCCGCCGGTGAAGCGTTCTGCACCGCAGCCAGACGCACAGTCCAGTCCGGATCACGCAGCAGATCGTACAAATCCTCCCCGCTGAGCCGGGAGGCCACAATCCGCCGGACTTCCGGCTCCGGGTCCATGACCATCAGGCCCAGACTTTCTTCAGGCAGGCGCTTGGCCACCAGCTTGCGGACCTGACGGTCCTCATCACGCATAAAACGGAACAGCCGGCCCGGGGCAATGCGCTGTACTACATAGGCCCGGACCAGGTAGTCCCGGTCGGCGGCCATATTTTCCAGCTGCTCCGGCGGCAGGCGGTCGGCCACGGTAATCCGCACCTCCCGGTCCTCATCATTCATCAGCACCGACAGCTGCTCCCGGGGCAACCGGTAGGCCACGGCCCGCCGGACCGCTTCATCCGGGTCATGAATCAGCGGGGACAGGGCCTCGATGGGCGCATAGCGGACCGCAATCGCCCGCCGCTCCCAGAAGGGATCGGCCAGATACTGCACGGCCAAATGCGGGTTGCTGCGGAAAAAGCGGTCAATCTGCCGGCCACTTTCCACCGCCACACAGGTATCTCCCGGCGTACAGCGCCCGGCCAGCAGCAGGGTACGCCGGAACGGGCAGGAACGGCAGTCACCTAACGGGGTGCTGTCAGCAGCCTTGTCATCAGCCATGGGCCTTCAGTCCTCGATGACTTCAGCCAGCACCACCCCGGAAGCCGTGGCAGTGTCATTGGTCAGTACCGAGCAGTGGTCGCTGGAGTTGACCAGATAAACGTTGAAACGCCCCTGCTCGGCTACCGCCCTGGCATGTACCGGGATGTCGTCATCCATGCAGAGCGTAAAATGCACGCCCGGCCAGGCGGCCCGCAACCGGCCCAACAGGACCTCATCCAGGGCGGACTGCCCGGCCTCGTTGATAATGGCATCCAGCTGGTCCTGGCTAATCATGGCTTGTTCCTCACGGAAAGGGGATCGGTGCCCTGCCCGGAGGGGAAGCGGGCCCGCTGGGCAGGCTCCGCTCCCATGGCCTTGGCCAGCCAGGGCGGTGGAGTGGTTGCCAGGATCCGCTGCAGACGGCTGGCCATTTCGCGGGCGGGCATGGCCCGGCTGAGCCGGACCGGATGGATGCCGGCCCGGACCACCTTGGCTGCCGCCGGCCCGCCGATACTCAGGGTATAAAGCAGCTGACAGTCATGCAGCAGGTCAGCCCGCTGGGCATGTCGCTCCATTCTCTGGTCAGCCCCGTCACTGGCAGGCGGCTCGCGCAAATCAATCAGGCGGCACTCATGGGGCGAAACCTGGTAGATCAGAAAACGGGGGCAGTTGCTGAAAATACCGTCCAGCCGCTCACCACCATTGGAAGCGCAGGCAACCCGCACCGAGCCGGGCAGATCACCCTCCCGGTAGGGCTGGGGACTGGGCAGGGGCTCTTCGGGCATGTTGACACCCCGCCCCTTCAGCAGGCCCATGGCCTGCTGGATCGGCCGCTCCCCCAGGGCAGAGGGTGCCACACCCGCCTGCTGCAGTCTTGAGCGCAGGCGGGAAGCCCGCAATTTTGCCAGACGGGCCTCAGTAATCGGCTCGCCCACTGCAGCAATCAGGGCCTGCAGCAGGCAGGCAGGCCCGATGTCTTTCAGGGCTCTGGCCGCCAGAGCAATGCGTAACGCCAGATGGGCCGGCAGACGCGCCTGGGAATCGGGCGATTGCACGGCCATGGAATCAGTTCTCGCCGGCCCGCTTGGCCCGCAGGGTGATCGGCAGTTTCGGCGGGCTGTCCAGCGGCTCGATGTAATAGGAAGAGCCGTCGGCCAGGGTGATTTCACCTCCCCAGGCATCCGGACTGTCGTGCTCGATTGAAGCCACCACTTCTTCCAGGTCTTTTTTGGGGATGTAGAAGGTCAGTTTGCCTTCATCATTGATACGGAGCATGACGCTGGGCATGGGATTCTCCACAGGAAAGGGCTGGCAACCGGAAAGCCGGTGGAGGCTAATACAGCCTGCCGCTTTTCTCAATCACCAAAATGAAATGCCGGAGCGGCATGACACCGCTCCGGCACGGATACCCGATGCAGGTCCTGAATCAGCGAACCAGATCGTGGTTGTAGTCAGTCTGCTGCATGAGACGGGTTTCGTCGTCCAGACGGTCAAGAATGGCATTGACGATGGTTGTCAGCATGTACATGGCGCCTTCGTAGCCCATGGTGGTCTGACGGTGCAGGTGATGACGGTCGAAGATCGGGAAGCCGATGCGGATCAGCGGAACTTCGAAGTCCTTGCCCTTGTGCAGCGTGTCGCGCTGGATGAATTTGCCGTAGGTGTTGCCGATCATGAAGTCCGGCTTGTCGGTAAACACCAGGGAACGCATGTGCCACAGGTCCTTGCCGATGTAGACCGTGCTGTTGGCGCCGTAAGGCGAGGTTTCCAGCAGGGCGTCTACGGCTTTCTTCCAGCGTTTGTTGCCGTTGTTGCACAGGATGTGAATCGGCTCGGCACCCACTTCCAGCAGGAACTTGGTCAGGCCCAGCACGAAGTCCGGGTCACCCCAGATGGCAAAGCGCTTGCCATGCAGCCAGGTGTGGGAGTCGGTCATCATGTCAACCAGACGGCCGCGCTCTTTCTGCAGGCTGTCCGGAATCGGCTGGCCAGTGACTTCGCTGACTTTCATCAGGAATTCGTCGGTCCAGTCCAGACCCATCGGAATGCTCAGCTTCGGTACTTCGTGTTTCCAGGTACCTTCAACAAACTTTTTGGTTTTTTCCAGATGCCAGGGTTGCAGCAGAACGGTGGTTTTGGCGTTCGGCGCATCTTTCATCTCTTCCTGGGTCGTGCCGCCGGCATACATGCGGAACTTGCCATCAGCCGGAGTATCCAGAACTTCTTCCGGATCACACAGCATGGTGAAGGCAACGTCCATCTCGGCCAGCATGCGCTTGATGACGCGATAGTTGCCCAGATAGGTTTCGAAGCCCGGAACGATGTTGATCTTGCCGTTGCTGCCCGGAACCTTTCCTTCCATGGCGTTGTTGGTGAAGTAACGGGCAATACCCTCGAACATGTTGTCCCAGCCGGTTACATGGCTGCCAACAAAGCTCGGCGTGTGGGCAAAAGGCACCGGGAAGTCTTCCGGAATGACGCCTTCTTTCTTGGTGTTGTTGATGAACGCGTTGAGGTCGTCACCAATAACTTCCGCCATGCAGGTGGTGGAAACAGCGATCATGGCAGGCTTGTAAGTGGCCTTACAGTTCTGCAGACCGTCTTTCATGTTCTGCTGGCCACCGAAAACGGCCGCATCTTCCGTCATGGAGTCGGATACGCAGGAAATCGGCTCGCGGAAATGACGGTTGAAGTAGGAGCGGAAGTAGGCCACACAACCCTGGGAACCGTGCACATAGGGCATGGTGTTCTCAAAGCCCAGGGAGCACAGGACAGCACCCAGCGGCTGACAGGCTTTGGCCGGGTTGATGGTCAGGGCTTCACGCTTGAAGTTCAGTTCCTTGTACTCTTCGGAAGTGGTCCACTGGAACACTTCGTCGATTTTGTCCTGGGGAACTTTTTCCTCAAAGCCATCACGCTTGCGGGCGAACAGCTCGGTGTACTCTTCCTGACGGAACAGCGGATAGCTTTGCTTGATGTTATCGACTTGCTGGCTCATGACTTTACTCCTGCGCCTCACTCATCTGTGAACGGCGATCACGGAGCCGGCCAGGGGGTCAGCCCCCGGCGGGCGTTTTTACTTGCTGCTCTGACAATCAGGCGCTGGCGGCAACTTGCTCTGCAGCGTCACCGGCTTTTTGCCAGGGCGCCTGCAGTTTTTTCCAGCACGGGTTGTTCAGGGTCATATCCATGTCACGGGCGAAGATGGCGAAACCATCAAAGCCGTGGTACGGACCGGAGTAATCCCATGAGTGCATCTGACGGAAAGGGATACCCATCTTCTGGAAGATGAACTTCTCTTTGATACCCGAACCGATCAGGTCAGGCTTGATGCGCTTGACGAATTCTTCGAACTCGTAGCCAGTCACGTCATCGTACAGCAGGGTGGCATCGCCCATTTCTTTCAGGGTGCGGTCATAGTCGTCGTTATGGGCGAACTCGTAACCGGTACCCACCACTTCCATGCCCAGATCTTCGTAGGCGCCAATCACGTGACGCGGACGCAGGCCACCGATGTAGAGCATGACGCGCTTGCCTTCCAGACGCGAACGGTACTTGGCCACAACGGCTTCCCACTCGGGCTGGTACTTGGCAATAACTTCTTCACATTTTTTCTGGATGGTCTCGTCGAAGCGGGCAGCAATGGCGCGCAGGGACTCGATGGTCTTGGTCGGACCGAAGAAGTTGTACTCCATCCATGGGATACCGTACTTCTCTTCCATGTGACGGGAGATGTAGTTCATGGAGCGGTAGCAGTGAACCAGGTTCAGCTTGACTTTCGGAGTCAGCTCAATCTCGGACAGGGAGCCGTCACCGGACCACTGGGCCACTACGCGCAGGCCCATTTCTTCCAGCAGGATGCGCGAGGACCAGGCATCACCACCGATGTTGTAGTCACCGATGATGGAAACGTCGTAAGGCGTGCTCTGGAAACCGGTGTCGCTGTCACGCTTGCCCAGAACCCAGTCACGGATCGCGTCGTTGGCAATGTGGTGACCAAGGGACTGGGATACACCGCGGAAACCTTCGCAGCGTACCGGGACCACAGTCTTGTTCAGCTCGGCGCCTTTCTTCTTGGAAACGGCTTCAATGTCGTCACCAATCAGACCAATCGGGCACTCGGACTGGATCGAAATGCCCTTGTTCAGCGGGAACAGGGTTTCGATTTCATCAATCAGGGTGGACAGCTTTTTGTCGCCGCCGAAAACGATGTCCTTCTCCTGGAAATCCGAGGTGAAGTTCATGGTAACGAACGCGTTAACGCCAGTGGTGCCGATGTAGTAGTTACGGCGACCTGCACGCGAATACTGGCCACAGCCTACCGGGCCGTGGGAAATGTGGATCATGTCCTTGATCGGACCCCAGACCACACCCTTGGAACCAGCGTAAGCACAGCCACGGATGGTCATCAGACCAGGCTGGGATTTCTTGTTGGAAGTGATGCACTTCTTGGCATTAGGCAGAGAAGGATCGTTGGGAGAAAGGTGCTTGGCACGGTCTTTACGCGCTTTCTCGGGATAAACTTCCAGAACTTCCTGGATGAGGGATTCAACCTCTTCGCGTGACATACCAGACATGGGGTATGACTCCTGTAACGTTGCGTTCGTTTGCGGGAACGGGTGCGTCACACCAGGTGCGACGCCCCGACAGGGCCCATCTGCCCTGCCCCGTCCATCTGAAGAAACCTTAGGCGCCAGTTTCTTCTGCAGCGGTCTTGCCAACGATGCTTTCGTCTTCGGCATCCATGATGCCGAATTCCATCAGCAGGGCTTCCAGCTCATCCATGGTGACCGGATTCGGGATGACCAGCATTTTGTTGTCCATGACCTTGCGGGCCAGGGCACGGTATTCGTCAGCCTGGGCAGCTTTCGGGTCGTACTCGATTACAGTCATGCGGCGGATTTCAGCACGCTGAACCACGTTGTCACGGGGAACAAAGTGGATCATCTGGGTACCGATCTTGTCGGCCAGGGCCATGATCAGCTCGTCTTCGCGGTCAGTTTTACGGCTGTTGCAGATCAGGCCACCCAGACGCACGCTGCCGGAGTGGGCGTATTTCACGATGCCCTTGGCAATGTTGTTGGCTGCGTACATGGCCATCATCTCGCCGGAGCAGACGATGTAGATTTCCTGGGCCTTGTTTTCGCGGATCGGCATGGCGAAGCCACCACACACTACGTCACCCAGTACGTCGTAGAATACGAAGTCCAGATCGTCTTCGTAGGCGCCTTCTTCTTCCAGGAAGTTGATGGCGGTGATTACACCACGGCCAGCGCAACCTACGCCCGGCTCCGGACCACCGGACTCAACGCACTTGACGCCACCGAAACCGACTTTCAGAACGTCTTCCAGTTCCAGATCTTCAACGGTACCGGCTTCAGCAGCCATTTCCATGATGGTGTTCTGGGCTTTGGAGTGCAGGATCAGACGGGTGGAGTCAGCCTTGGGGTCGCAGCCGATGATCATTACTTTCTTGCCGGCTTCGGCCAGGGCAGCGACGAGGTTCTGGGTGGTGGTGGACTTGCCGATACCACCCTTGCCGTAGATAGCGCATTGACGTATTGCCATAATTAGATTCCTCAGGTTTCGTTGCTACCAAATGTTTGTGGGCCGTAGCACGATCAAGCCCGCGCCCCAATACCAATGCACGCCCTGTGCCACAACAGCAAAATAAAAACAACCAATTGATATATAAAGTTTTTTTATTCATCGCCATCTGGCAGCTCCAGTGCGATACATAACAATCGGTAGCCCTGACCGGCTGAAATTGGCAGTAAAGCAACAATGCACACAAAAACGCCCACGCAGAGGCGTCAACGGCAATGTTCCATGTACAAAAGCCGACAACTTGTTGGGAACCTCCCTAAACCCCCGGACCAAAACCTGCACCACGCTTTGATTTTTTGATAAAAATCAAAGCGTTAGACAAAAAGGAAACGGGCACTAAAATTGCTTCGCGTTATTTTCTGTGTCACGCCCTTCACTCATCAGGAGAAATCCGTGAACAGCAGTTTCGAGACAATCCTTGCGCGCCTGAAAACTGGAGAAGTCGTGCCTTATCTGGGACCAGGCGTCCTGAATGGCGTGATAGCTCCGGCGACCGGCCAGCAGGTCCCTGCAGAGAGTGAAAGCCTGATTCTGGCCATGACTGGCGGCAAACCCATGTCTCCCCGCCTGATGTACGAGTTTTCCCGGGCTGCCATGCATCTGGAAAACAAAAAGGGCCGGCGTTTTATCGAACGCTTCCTGACCCAGACCTATGGCGGCGAAGGCTGGACACCCGCGCCGGTTCACCGCTGGCTGGCCAGCCTCAACCTGCCCTACATCATTGACTATAACCGGGACACCCTGCTCCAGCAGTGCTATGCCGACCGGGCCCATACCCTGGTGGTCGGCTGTGCCCGGCTGACCGGAACCCACTACCGCTTCGAGCTTTATGAATGGCAGGAAGGCGCCTACCGGCCCGTTACCCAGGAAACGCTCGATCCCGGCCTGCCCGTCCTGTTCAAGCCGCTGGGCACCCCGCTCCCCCATCCCAGCTATATTGCCAGTGATGCGGACTTTGTTGACTACATTACCGAGCTGATGGGCGGCTTTGCCGTACCGGACGGGATCAAGCAGAAACGCCAGAACCTGCAGTACCTCTTCCTGGGCATGCGTTTTAACCGGGATACCGAACGGATGATCATGAGCGACCTGATCTACGGGGCTGCCCCCGAGGCGGGCTGGGCCCTGATTCAGGAGCCTGCACCCAACGAGCGCAAGGTCTGCACCCGCAAGTCAATTGAACTGATTGAGGCCGACTGGCCGGAGCTGCTTGCCGCAGTGCCAGTGGCCTGATGGAAAACACCAACCGAGGAAGTAACCATGCTGCTCAAAACCTACGAAAGCAACAATCTGCTGTGCAACACCAGCGTCAATGGCGCCACCTCCCAAGCTGGCCTGTATGCCTACCGGGGTGACCTGGTCCTGACCGAAGGCGAAATTGCCGATGACGCCGGCCGCCGCCTGCCGCCGACCGCCGTGGTCAAACAGTCCAGCGTGCTGGTCAAGGACGGCAAGATCACCATGTGCAGCGGCATCATCCACGACCTCAATAAAGTTCCCGAGTTCGTTGAGCGTTACCGGCATGATCTGGCTCCGGGTGTCTCCGTCCTGTTCTATATCGAGAACCTGAGCAAGCCGCTGATCGTTGACCTCGACGGCGTCAACATGATCCTGATTCCCCATGAAGAAGGCGCAGCCTGGCAGACCCTGATGGACGACCTGCGTCTGGACAAGGATGACTTCAAGGGCCAGAGCGCTGAAGACAAGGTAGTCACCATGGCCGAAGCCCTGGCTGACTTCAAGCCCAAGTACGACAGCCTGAGCTTCAACGAAGCCACCGCGTTCATCAGCGAAATCAAGCGCGAACATCGCGGTCCGGTTTAAGTACCGCCCCCATAAAAAACGCCCCCAGCCGGGGGCGTTTTTTATGGCACCGCTTTTTGTCCTGTTACCGACAGGGCCTGATCCGTCCAGCAACACTGAAGGGCCTGTCTGAAAACAGACAGATCCTGCTCAGAATGCGTCATCCTCATGCTGGTGACCTTCGCCACCGCAGGAATGCTCATCATGAGGCAGGCCTTCCGGCAGGGTTCCGGCCCGCCAGGCCCGCACGGCGGTCAGCGGGTCCGTTTCCCGGGTCGTCAGCATCAGGGTGTCACGGCTGGCCAGCCGCCGGATGACCCCATCACCAGCCGAAGCGGCAATAGCCACATCCACGGCGTGCAGCGGATGACGTTCCGGCCAGGCCTGGGTGTGCCACAGATGCAGGCTGGACTGGCTTTCCAGATTGACCGTATAGATCAGCCGGGGAGCATCACCAGGCCACAGATCAAAGACCTGCCAGCACTCTGCCCGGCCAGCATGACCCGAAACCTGGCCCTCATCATCCACCGCTACGGCGACCAGAATCCGCTGCTCAGCCATTGGCCGGACTCTCCTCATCATCGCTCTGGGCAAAACGGATCCGCTCCTCCTGTGAAGCCCCCTGCAGCTTGGCCAGCCACGGCGGTGGCGTACCGTCCATGACCTGCTGCAGCTCGGCAATAACCTCGCCGGCCTGCCCGCCCTTGACCTTTTTCAGCGGATGGATGCCTGCCTTGACCACCTTGGCCGCAGCCGGGCCCCCGATGGAGACTACAAACAGGACCTGACAGTCTTCAATAAGTCCGACCCGGAAGGCATTCTTGTCATCCGACGAATCCGCATCCAGGGTCGAGCGGATATCAATCAGCGTCTTGTCCGCTGCCGAAACCTGATAAACCAGAAAGCGCAGGCAGGAACCGAAATGGCCATCCAGCTGCTCAGCATTATTGGAGGCCACGGCAACCCGGATGGAGCCTTCGGGAATCTGCTCCAGCTTCACCGGTTTTGGCAGGTCATCGGCCATGGTTTCCCCCCACAGGATGCGCACGGCATCCTTGAGGGCCGACATGGGCGTGTCCAGCATATCCACATCTTCTTCCGAGCCTGCCAGACCAATCTTCAGGTCAGTGACCGTAATGTCCTGCAGGCTCTTTTCGGTCAGCGGACCATTGATCTGCTGGTGCAGAATTTCCAGCAGCTGACCCACGCTGGTATCCGGCAGGGCCCGGGCCGCCAGGGCAATCCGCAGGGCCGTATCGCGGCTCATGTTCAGGGCATCAGTCACAGGCGATCTCCTTGCAGGACTCAATCATCATCGTCGTCATCGTCATCATCCAGCACCCGGGTGATCTTCTGATAGATCTCCACGCGGTCGCCCTCTTTCAGCGGACTGTCCAGTTTGACAAACTTGCCGAAGACACCCACTTTCTGTTTCTTCAGGTCAATTTCCGGACAGCAGCGCAGTATGCCTGACCGGCCGATGGCCTCTTCCACCGTACAACCCTCATCCACCTTGCAGTTCAGCAGGATGGGGCTTTCCATTGCGTACACCACGGACACTTTCATCAGCTTGCTCTCTCCGGCCCTTACTGCATGACCACCAGTTCACCGTGGGTGCGCGCCCGGCGCTCGGCGCGCTTGCGGTCAACCACCCGTTTTCCGGCCAGCAGGAAGCCCAGCACGATAAAGGCGCCCGGCGGCAGGATCGCCACCAGGATGCCCTGATAGTCATGAAATACCGTGATTTCCATCCACTGGAAGTTGGGGCCCAGCAGGGTGGAGGCCTGGGAGAACAGGGTGCCGCTGCCAAGGATCTCGCGGATGCCGCCAATTAGCACCAGAACCCAGGTAAAACCAATTCCAATGCCCGCTCCATCCATGATGGAAGGGATCACCGGGTTTTTCAGGCAGAAGGACTCAGCCCGGCCCAGTACGGCACAGTTGGTCACAATCAGTGCGATAAACAGGCCCAGCACCTTGTACAGCTCATGGGTCCAGGCGTTCATCAGCATATCAATCAGGGTCACCACTCCGGCAATCACCCCAATCATCACCGGGTTGCGCACTTCCGGAGAAATGGTGTGCCGCATGGAAGAAATGATGGCATTGGTACACATCAGTACCAGCGTGGTAGCCAGACCCATGCCCAGCCCATTGGTGGCGGTGGTGGTCACCGCCAGCGCCGGGCACAGGGCCAGCATCTGCACCAGGGCTACGTTATAATCCCAGAGTGCCGCATTAAAGTAGCTCCAGGGACTTGCCGCGTTTGATGCGCTCATGGCTGAACCTCCTTGGTTGTGGCCAGTCCGGCCTGATGCCGCTGCTGGAACTGCAGGGCCTGCAATATGCTTTTGACCACGGCCCGCGGGGTAATGGTGGCACCCGCGAACTGGTCAAACTGGCCACCGTCTTTTTTCACTTTCCACTGGCCCAGGGCCGTATTCTCCAGGGACAGGCCATCAAAGCGGGTGATCCAGTCACTTTTCGCCACTTCAATCTTGTCCGCCAGACCGGGAGTTTCCTTGTGGGCCAGGACCCGGACGCCAAGGATCCGCCCGTCACTGTCAAGACCGACCATCTGCTGGATGGGGCCACCGTAGCCGATATTGCTGATGCTCAGGGCCATGCCGGTCAGCACTCCATCCTTCCGGGCCGGATAAACCTCGATCGGTCCCAGCTCCGCATCCTGAAGGGTAACCTTGTCCAGCAGCGGATTATTGTCATACAGCGCCGCCGGCAGGACCTGGCGCAGCACGGCCAGCTGGTCCTCGACCAGCTGTGCATCAATGGTGCTTTTGGTCACCGCGTTGCCAACCAGCAGCAGCAGGGCAACCAGCCCACAGATCAGGCCCAGCGACAGGCTCTGGTAAGCCACCTTCGGGCGCCAGCGGTCAAAAAAATCCCGGACCGGTGTCGCGGCTGGCGACTGGGCGGCCGGTGTTATGGTTTCCTGTGTCATACCTTGTCCACCTTTTTCACCTGACTCGTCCACTTGGCTGCCACCAGCGGTCTGCCCCTCATGTTCCGGCCATAGGCCCGGGGCCGCCAGTAACGGTCAATCAGCGGACTCAGCCCATTCATAAAGAGCACCGCAAAGGCCACCGCCTCCGGAAAGCCGCCCCAGGTACGGATCACGTACGTCACCACACCGCAGCCCGCACCGAAAATCAGGCGGCCCGTGCGGCTGACCGGTGAGGTCACCGGGTCTGTCGCAATAAAGAATGCCCCCAGCATCAGCCCGCCCGAAGTCAGGTGGAAGAAACCGCCGGCATAACGGTCCGGGTTAATCAGGCTGGCTACCGTAGCCAGCACAAACACCGAGGCCAGCATGGCCACCGGGATCTCCCAGTGAATGATCCGCCGGCGCAGCAGCCACAGGCCACCGGCCAGCAGCAGCAGTTCGGAGGTCTCGCCCATGCTGCCGGGCGTCCAGCCAAAGAAGGCCCGGATGACCGAGAAGTTGCCGGCCAGCACATCTTCCACGGTTTTGCCCAAGGTCAGCTCGGTTTTCAGGTTACCCAGCGCGGTTGCACCCGTGGTGCCATCGGCCAGGGCCGCACCATGAAAGATGATGCCCCAGCTGTCGGCAAAGCCCGGTGCCCCTGCCGTAAACAGCGGAGCCGGCAGGGCCCATGTGGTCATCTGCAGCGGAAAGGCGATCAGCAGGGCCACCCGGGCCAGCATGGCCGGGTTAAAGATATTCTGGCCAATGCCACCATACAGCTGCTTGCCAATGCCGATTGCAAACAGGCTGCCACCCGCGCCGATCCACCAGGGAGCCCAGGGTGGCAGGGAAATCGCCAGCAGCCAGCCGGTCAGCAGCGCCGAGCCATCCAGCAAACGGCGCATGGGCTGTTTCAGCCAGTACAGGCAGACCGCCTCGACCAAAAGGGCACTGCCGCAGGTGACCAGCCAGAGAAAAATGGCCGGCCAGCCAAACATGATCAGCCCGGCCACAGTGGCCGGCAGCAGGGCCAGACAGACCGTCAGCATCACCCGGTCAACCGATGACCGGTCGTGAGCAAAGGGTCCGGAAAGGACGTCAATCGAACTCATGATTCTTTTACCTCATCACTGCCGGACTCCGGTGCTGCCGCAGCAGCCTTTTCGGCAGCCTTTTTGGCTTTGGCCGCTGCAGCAGCCGCAGCCTTGGCGGCCTTGGCCGCTTCTCTGGCGGCCGCCTCTTCTTCCTGACGCCGGGTACGGGCTTCAGTCTGTGCCTTGACCAGATCATTTTTCCGGGTGGACGCCCGGCGCTCATCCTGCTGGCCCTTGGCATACTGGAAGTAATGCACCAGTGGAATATGGGCCGGACAGACATAAGAGCAGCAACCGCAGAGAATGCAGTCACGCAGACCGTATTCGCTGGCACCGTCCAGATCATCAATCCGGGCCCGGGCAGCCATTTCCAGTGGCACCAGGCCCATCGGGCAGGCATCCACACAGTTGGCACAGCGGATACAGGGCGAAGGCTCCTTGTGCGGAACTTCCGTCGCCGACAGGGCCAGCAGCCCGGTAGCCCCCTTGATCACCGGCACATCGGTCGAAGGCAGCACGATGCCCATCATCGGCCCGCCCAGCAACAGGGTTTCCGGGGTGCGGGTAAAGCCACCACAGGCATCAACCAGCATCTGGGACGGCGTACCAATCAGCACATCCAGATTCTGCGGTGCCTTGATGCAGCCACCAGAAACCGTCACGATCCTTGAGATCAGCGGCCGGCCATGGCGCAGGGCCTGCTGGATGGCATAGGTGGTGCCCGCGTTGTGCACCAGCACCCCGACATCCGTACTGCGGCCACCGGCCGGCACTTCCCGCCCGGTCACGGTCTGGATCAGCTGCTTGGCCGAGCCCATGGGATACAGCGCCGGAATGGCAACCACTTCGACGGCACCAAAGGGGGCCGCCGCTGCCGTCATGGCCGCCAGGGCCTCCGGCTTGTTGTCCTCGATGGCGATAATGACGTTGTAGGCGCGCAGGATATGCTGGATCAGCCGGGCACCCTCAACGATATCGGCCGCCCGCTCGCGCATGATCCGGTCATCACAGGTCAGATACGGCTCGCACTCGCTGCCGTTGATCAGTACCGTCTTGATTTCGTGCCGGGCACCCTGCTTGAGCTTTACGGCAGCCGGGAAAATCGCCCCGCCCAGACCCACCACACCGGCCTGGGCCACCAGGTCAGCCAGTTTCAGCGGGTCTTCGGCAAAGGGATCATCCAGCACATCCAGGTCCGTCCAGCGGTCCTCGCCATCCGCCTCCAGCACAATGCCGTTACCCTGCAGCCCGGACTGGTGCGGAATGGCAATCGGCCCGACGGCCACGATCCGGCCCGAGGTCGGCGCATGAACCGGAGCCGAAACCTCGGAAGGGGCCATCGCAATCAGCTGTCCCTTGAGCACCCGCTCTCCCGCCCGTACCAGCGGCAGGGCTTCAGCCCCGGCGTGCTGGCGCAGCGGCAGGTACAGGCGCGAAGGCAGCGCAAGGCTGCCAATGGGCTGCATGGCCGACAGGTCCTTGTAGGCATCCGGATGGATGCCTCCTCTAATCTGGGTAAAGTTGAACATCAAAGGACTCCAGGTCAGCTCAGGCGGCGTCGGGCTTGGCCCAGCGCCAGTTGTCCAGGGTCAGGCCCTCTTCCACCATGGTCAGGCAGTCTTCCGGGCAGACTGCCTCGCACTTGCCACAACCGGTGCAGGCACCCTGCAGGACCACATGGATCTGCCCGCTGGCCCCGACGATGGCGTCGGTCGGACAGACGCGATAGCACTTGGTGCAGCCAATGCACTGGCTGGCATCAATCCTGGCGATCTTGGGCGCGGCCATGCCACTGGCATCCAGCGGTATATCCAGCAGCTTGGACAGTTTTTCAGCCAGCGCCACGCCACCAGGCGGGCAGCAGGTGATCTTGGCGGTACCCTCAACCATGGCTGCCGCCGCCGCGGTGCAGCCAGGCAGCGCACACTGGCCGCACTGGCCACCCGGTAGCAGGGCCTCCACCTCCTTGATCAGCGGATTTTCATCCGTGACTGCAAATTTGCGTGCGGCCACGCCCAGCGCTCCGCCAAGAACCACACCCAGGGAAGTCAATGCCAGGGTTTCTGCAAACATTTCTCGTCTCCACGCCGGCTCAACCGGTCACCGATCATTCCGCGATCATTCCGCCAAAGCCCATGAATGCCAGGGCCAGCAGACCCGCCGTCACAAAAGCAATGGGCGGGCCGGAAAAGGCCGCCGGAACCCGTGCGGCGGCCAGCCGCTCACGCAGTCCGGCAAAAATGCACATGATCAGGGTAAAGCCGACAGCCGAACCGAAACCGAACAGGCCGGCCTCCACCAGGGTGTGGTTTTCCCGCACGCTGATCAGCGGCACGCCCAGCACGGCGCAGTTGGTGGTAATCAGCGGCAGATAGATGCCCAGCGAGCGGTACAGGGCCGGACTGGTCTTGCGGATCACCATTTCGATGAACTGCACCATGCCGGCGATAACCACGATATAGGCCAGAATCCGGATAAAGCCGATATCCAGCGGCTGCAATACATAATGTTCCAGCAGCCAGCTGCTGATGCCGCCCAGGGTCATGACCAGCGTAGTGGCCACTCCCATACCAATGGATGGATCCAGCTTGGTCGAGACGCCCATAAAGGGACACAGCCCCAAAAACCGCACCAGCACCACGTTGTTGACCAGCACGGTGCCGATCAGAAAAAGCACATAGTCCATAGCACCTCACCTTGCGTTTTTACCTTGCGCCTCTTCTGTCAGGGCACACCGCACAGGCCAAGCCTGTTGCAGCATGTATGCCATGCAACCTGAAACCCAGAACGGCCTGAAAAATCATTAAAAAATATGATGTGCATCAATAAAGTTGAAAAAAGCACGGAATCTTGATTATCTAACCCGGCCGGCCTGTAACATTTGCGACAGCCAATTATTCATTAGCCGTTATTATTTGTGATATTTCGCACAGATACGGACCGTAACAGGCCAGAATCACTCCGGCAGACTGTCCGGTGTTCCTGCAGGTACCTCCAGCCCGATTTTACGCGATTTTTCTGGCAGGCCCGGCCAGTAACCGGCAGGCCGCAGGACAGCAACAGATACCCACCCGATGCAGCGGTTCAGGCCAGCCCTGAACCTGACGAGGCCGAACATGACCCAGGACAGCAACGCCCGGCCCGCCGGCCCGGCCCAGACGCAGGTCCCCCCGGATATTTTCCGCCAGACGGTGGAACATGCCCCGATTGCCATTTCCATCACCGACCTGCAGGCCAACATTATTTACGTCAACCGGGCGTTTACCAGCATCACCGGTTACAGCAGCGAGGAAATCATTGGGCAGAACGAAGCCGTGCTGTCCAATGGCACCACACCCCGGCTGGTTTACCAGGCCCTGTGGGGGCGGCTGGCCCAGAAAAAACCCTGGTCGGGCGTGCTGGTCAACCGGCGCCGGGACAACAGCCTGTATCTGGCCGAGCTGACCGTTGCCCCGGTGCTGGATGAGCAGAACAGCCCCATCTATTACCTGGGCATGCACCGCGATACCAGTGACCTGCACGAACTGGAACAGCGGGTCAACAGCCAGCGGCTGATGATCGAGGCCGTGCTCAACGCCTCACCGGCTGCCATGGTGGTCTGCGACAGCCAGTACCGCATCCTGCTGTCCAACCCCAGCTTCCAGCGGCTGGCCCGTGATCTGACCGGCCAGGACAACAGCCATGGCCAGCTGCTGGCGCTGTTGCGGGATAACCTGGGAGCCGCCTTCGAGGCACTGGAAAAAACCGGCAAACCCTTCTCCGGCCGGGAAGTGTCCTTTGATCTGGGTGGCCGCACGCCGCGCTGGCTGTCCTGTGATGGCCGGGCCATCAATACCGAGGATGAGCACGCCCAGATCCTGTTCGCCCATGAAGAAGAACACTACCTACTGCTGACCCTGAACGACATCTCCGGGCTGCGCCAGAAACAGGAGGACTCAAGGCTGCATGCCCTGAAAGCCCTGATGGCCGAGGAAGAACTGATGGAGGGCATGCGGGAAACCTTTAACGGTGCCATCCATCGCCTGCAGGGCCCGGTCAACCTGATCAGCGCCGCCATGCGCATGCTGGAACGCCGGCTCGGTGACAACGCCGAAAACGATCCGGTCCTCAGCGCCATGCGCGAAGCCAGCGCCGCCGGGCTGGAGGCACTGGAAAACCTCAGTGGCTCCATTCCGGTGCGTCAGGAGGAAGCCCGGATGCCAGTCAACCTGAACCAGCTGATCCGGGAAGTCATCACCATGAGCACCGACCGGCTGCTGGCCCAGGGGATCGTGGTCAACTGGCAGCCCGCCCTGCGCCTGCCCTGGGTCATGGGCGCCGAGAGCGGTCTGCGGGGCATGATCAAGCATCTGGTAGATAACGCCATCGAGTCCATGAGCCAGAGCCAGAGCTATGACCGGGAGCTGTTTATCAGCACCAGCGTGGAAAACGGCAAGCTGGTCCGCATGGAGATTACGGATACCGGGCCCGGGATTCCCGAGGATCTGGCCCTGAAAGTTTTTGAACCTTTCTTCAGCACCAAAAAACCCCACCGGGGCGTGCGGGGCATGGGCCTGACCATGGTTCAGGAGGTGGTTGCCCAGCATGCGGGCATGGTCCACTTTGACACCCATTATAAAAAAGGCGGCCGCGTGATTGTAGAACTCCCCTTTTCGGCCACCTGATCAGCGCAAGGGATGCCCATGACCGCAACCTTTTCTCCCTATACGTCCAGGCCCGGCCTGAGCGAGCTCTACGACAGCCAGCTGCAGGCCATCGCCAGCATTGCGCGCAGCATCAGCCGGGCCCAGCAGCTGGAAGAACTGCTTGCCCAGGTGCTGGCTGTACTGCATGGACTGGGCCTGCAGCACGGACTGGTCTCCATCACCGACCCCAAAAATGCAGCCCTGCAGATCGGTGCCATCCATACCGACTCGGAAACGGTTATCCAGAGCGCGGAAAGCGCCCGCTACCGCAATGGTGAGGGCATCATTGGCAGCGTGCTCAAAAGTGGCGAAAGCATTGTGCTGGGGCGGATCGCCAGTGACCCGCGCTTTCTTGACCGGCTGGCCCTCTATGATCTGGAGCTGCCTTTTATTGCCGTGCCGATCAAAAACCCGGAGGGGGGCACCATCGGCGTGCTGGCCGCCCAGCCGGCCAGCACGGCCAGTGACCTTCTGCCCGCCAGCACCCGCTTTCTGGAAATTGTGGCCTGCCTGCTTTCCCAGAGCATCCGGCTGGTGGTCAACCTGGAGGATGGCCGCGAAGTCCAGGATGAGCGGGACGAGCTGCGCCGCGAAGTCCGGGCCAAATACGGCTTTGAAAACATGGTGGTCGGCCATACCGCCTCCATGCGCCAGGTCTTCGACCAGATCCGCCGGGTGGCCAAATGGAACAGTACCGTGCTGATTCTGGGCGAATCCGGTACCGGCAAGGAGCTGATCGCCAGCGCCATCCATTACAACTCACCCCGCTCCCATCGCCCGCTGGTACGCCTGAACTGCGCTGCCCTGCCGGAAACCCTGCTGGAGTCCGAACTGTTCGGCCATGAAAAAGGGGCCTTTACCGGCGCGGTCAAACAGCGCAAGGGCCGCTTTGAACAGGCCGATGGCGGCACCCTGTTTCTGGATGAAATTGGCGAAATTTCACCCATGTTCCAGGCCAAGCTGCTGCGGGTTCTCCAGGAAGGAGAGTTCGAACGGGTCGGTGGCAACCAGACCGTCCGGGTCAACGTGCGGATTGTCGCCGCCACCAACCGTGATCTGGAAAGCGAGGTGGAAAAAGGCAATTTCCGGGAAGATCTGTACTATCGCCTGAACGTCATGGCCATCCGCATTCCGCCGCTGCGTGAACGGATTGCCGATATTCCCGAACTGGCCGAATTCCTGCTGGCCAAGATTGCGGCCCAGCAGGGCCGTCCGCTGACCATTACCGACAGTGCCACCCGCCTGCTGATGGGCCACCGCTGGCCCGGGAACGTCCGGGAGCTGGAAAACTGCCTGGAGCGCTCGGCCATCATGAGCGAGGATGGCACCATCACCCGGGATGTGATTTCCCTGACCGGACTGGATAACGAAAGCCCGCCCCTGGCCCCGTTGCCCGAGGTGGATCTGAATGACGAGGGGCTGGACGACCGGGAGCGGGTGATCGCCGCCCTGGAACAGGCCGGCTGGGTCAAGGCCAAGGCTGCCCGCCTGCTGGGCATGACCCCCCGGCAGATCGCCTACCGGATCCAGACCCTGAATATCCACATGCGGAAAATCTGAAGTCCGCCCGGGGTCCATCCGGCACCCCGGTGCTTTTTGCCCTTCTTGTTGAGAAGCGTACAGATCAGGGCGCAAAATTCCCGCCAGATTGTCTGTTGCACTACAAACAGCCCTGCCAAAAACAGACATTTCATTATAAAACAATATGTTATACAGATTGGCCTTAATATTGCTCAGCAATCCGAAACCTGACTCTCTCATCGGAGAACACCATGGAACTGAGCGTACTTGAGCATGGCAAGGCAGGGAGCAGCAGTGCTGGCGGTTGCTCTTCGGGCAGCTGTGGCAGCAGCAATGATCAGCTGTCACACCTGCCGGAACACATCCGGGCCAAGGTGCAGAACCATCCCTGCTACTCGGAAGAGGCGCACCATTACTTTGCCCGCATGCACGTTGCCGTGGCGCCGGCCTGCAACATCCAGTGCCATTACTGCAACCGCAAGTACGACTGTGCCAACGAATCGCGACCGGGCGTGGTCTCCGAAGTCCTGACACCTGAACAGGCGGTCAAGAAAGTCAAGGCGGTGGCCGCCACCATTCCGCAGATGACCGTACTGGGCATTGCCGGACCGGGTGATCCCCTGGCCAACCCCCAGCGTACCTTTGAAACGTTCCGGCTGCTGACCGAACAGGCCCCGGACATCAAGCTGTGCGTTTCCACCAATGGCCTTGCACTACCAGAGTGCGTTGACGAACTGGCCCGGCACAATATTGACCACGTAACCATCACCATCAACTGCGTGGACCCGGAAATCGGAGCCAAGATCTACCCATGGATCTTCTGGAACCACAAGCGGGTCCGGGGCGCAAAAGCGGCCGAGATCCTGATCAGCCAGCAGCAGAAAGGCCTGGAGATGCTGGTGGAACGTGGCATCCTGGTCAAGGTCAACTCGGTAATGATTCCCGGCGTCAACGATGAGCACCTCAAAGAGGTCAGCCGCATCGTGAAAGAAAAAGGTGCATTCCTGCACAATGTAATGCCACTGATCGCCGAACCGGAGCACGGCACCTTCTATGGTGTCATGGGCCAGCGCAGTCCTGACACCGAAGAGCTGCAGGCGCTGCAGGATGCCTGCGCCGGCGACATGAACATGATGCGCCACTGCCGCCAGTGCCGGGCCGATGCCGTGGGCATGCTGGGTGAGGACCGGGGCGACGAGTTTACCCTCGACAAGATCGAGAACATGAACATCGACTACGAGGCCGCCATGGTAAAACGGGCAGCCATTCATGCATCGATCATGGAGGAGCTGGAGGAGAAATCCGCCAAACGTGCCCGTCTGGCCAATGCCGGAAGCCCGGCTGCGCCCCAGGGACAGCCCGCCCGCAAACACCGTCCGGTCCAGATGGCTGTAGCCACCAAAGGCAGCGGACTGGTCAATGAGCACTTCGGGCATGCCCGTGAATTCCTGATCTATGAAGCCTCTTCCGAAGGAGTGCGTTTTATCGGCCATCGCAAGGTGGACCTGTTCTGCATTGGCAGTGATACCTGCGGTGAAAAGGAATCTGCGCTTTCTGGCAGCATTCGTGCATTAAAAGGCTGTGAGGCAGTGCTCTGCTCCAAAATCGGTTTCGAACCCTGGAGCGACCTGGAAGCGGCGGGCATCCAGCCCAACGGCGAACATGCGATGGAACCCATCGAGGAAGCCGTGATGGCCGTTTACCAGGAAATGATTGCTGCCGGTCGTCTGGAAGGTGAGCGGGCGCTGTTCCAGGCCAACGCCTGAGGCGGCCCGCCATGAACGAATGATGCCGGAGGTGCAAAATGGCCTTGAAGATTGTGGAGTCCTGCGTCAACTGCTGGGCCTGTGCTGATGTCTGCCCGAGTGATGCCATCACCCGGGGCAGTGCCCACTTTGAAATCCTGGCCGCAAAATGCACGGAATGTGATGGCGAATATGCGGATCCGCAATGTGCCGCCATCTGTCCGGTCGAGGGTGCCATCCTGCTGGCGGATGGTACGCCGGCCAATCCGGCAGGCTCCCTGACCGGTATTCCGCCGGAGCGTCTGGCCGAGGCCATGAGCGAAATCCAGGCACGCTGAGGGCAGTCCCATGTCCTGCATTGTCTTTTACGAAAAGCCGGGGTGTGCCACCAACCGGCTGCAGAAACAGCTGCTGCGCACCACAGGCCTCAAACTTGAGGTCCGTGACCTGCTCAGTGAACCCTGGACCTGTGAGCGACTGCGCCCTTTTTTTGGCGACAAACCGGTTGCCGAGTGGTTTAACAGCTCGGCCCCGGCCATCAAATATGGTGAGCTGGACCCGGAACAGCTGACGGCAGCCCAGGCGCTGGAGCTGATGGTCCGCAATCCCTCACTGATCCGCCGCCCGCTGATCCGTTATGGCTCGCATTTCATGGCTGGCTTTGACCTGCCAACCCTGAGCCGGCAGCTGCCCTGCAAGGGGCGGTTTCCCGAGCTGCCCCGGGAAAACACCCTGGGCCGCTGTGCCGCCGGCCAGGGCAGCCACGATGGCTGCCTGCCGCTTTACGGAGGACACTGATGGGCGACAGCGCCTCGCTGGCCAGCGGCAATCCGCACTGGTTTATCCAGATCGCCCGGGCCAGACAGGCCGGCCGGACCTGTCTGCCCTGGCAGCTGGGCCTGGACAGTCCGGATTACCGGCAGCTGGCCTCACGCCATGCCCTGCCCCTGCCCTCTGAAGCTGAACTGGCCGCAGACCTGCGCGAAGAGCTGCTCGGCCTGCGCCGGGATGAGTGGGCGGAAATCCGTAATCTGCTGCTTGAGGGCCAGCCACAGCCCGAACCGGAACACCACTGGATGGCGGCCATTGTGGCTGCAGGCTGTCTGGGGGGAGATCATCTGTGGCGGGATCTGGGGCTGGAATCCCGCCAGCAGCTGCGGGAACTGCTGCTATACAACTTCCCGGAAGTCGCCGGACACAACGTGCAGAACATGCGCTGGAAACGCTTTTTCTACAAACAGCTCTGCGAACGGGGCGGCAGCTATGTCTGCCGGGCACCCAGCTGCGAACAGTGCTCCACCCGCGACGAGTGTTTCGGCGAGGAGCACTGAGTCCTGCCAGCCCGGCTCAGGGTGCCGCAGCCGCAGGACTGCTGCTGTTTCCGGCAGCTACCGCATCCTGCCAGCCACCACCCAGGGCCTTGAACAGATTGACCTCGGTAATCTGCTGGTTCAGCTGGTCACTGATCAGTTGCTGCCGGGCAGAAAACAGCTGGCGCTGGGCATCCAGGAAGGTCAGGTAACTGTCGATGCCGGTCTGGTAACGCAAGTCGGCCAGCCGGTAGTAATCCTGGGTGGTGTCCACCAGATCATGCTGGGCTGCAACCTGGCGCCGGTAGGTGGTACGGGCGGCCAGGCCATCGTTGACCTCGCGGAACGCGGTCTGGATGGCCTTTTCATAACTGGCAACCTGCATGTCCTTGCTAATTTTGGCGTAATCCAGATTGCCCATCAGCTCACCGGCCCGGAAAATCGGTACGGTAATGCTGGGAATAAAACTCCAGTAGCCGGAGCCGGCCGTAAACAGGTCCGAAATCGAACCACCCGCCGTTCCGCCGGATGCGGTCAGGGCTACTTTCGGGAAAAAGGCAGCCCGGGCAGCCCCGATATTGGCATTGGCCGCTTTCAGGCGGAATTCGGCCTCCATGATGTCCGGCCGCTGCAGCAGCAGGTCAGAAACCATACCGACCGGAAATCCGGCCAGCTGGTGGTCTTCCGGCTTCCCTTTGGGGACCAGCTCCTCCGGCAGTTGCCGGCCAGCCAGCAGTACCAGTGCATTGCGGTCCTGCAGCACAGCCCGGGCATAGGTCTCTAGCACTGCCCGGGTGGAGTCCACGGATGTCTGGGCCTGGCGGACCTCCAGCGCCGAGGTGTTGCCCACCTCAAAACTGGTCTGGGTCAGACGCAGGGTTTCCTCGTAGGTTTTCAGGGTATCGCGGGACAGCTCCAGCCGGGCCTGGTCAGCCTGCCAGGTCAGCCAGGCGTTGGCCACACTGGCCACCAGGCTGATCTGTACGCCACGCCGGGCGGCCTCACTGGCAAAGAACTGTTCCAGGGCCTGGGTTCGCAGGCTGTTGATCCGGCCAAACAGGTCCAGCTCCCAGGAGACATCCGTACTGACCGCATACCAGGACGTAATGACTGCCGAACTGCCACTGCTGCCTGTGCCCGTATAGGCGGAGCTGGTACCTGAAGTGCCGCCGGTGGTCATATTGCCAGAACCACTCATTCCCCCGGTTGTCCCCGCAGGAATCCGCCGGCGGCTTTCCACGCCGGTCAGGCCAAACTTGGGAAACAGGTCGGAACGGGCCACCCGGTACTGAGCCTGGTAAGCCTCGACATTCAGTGCGGCACTACGCAGATCCCGGTTATTGTCCAGTGCCAGACGGATCAGCTGGCGCAGGGCCGGATCAAGGAAAAAGGCCTGCCAGTCCAGTACCGGTGACACCATATTTTCCGTGCGGGTCTGGAACGTCCGCTCGACGGGCAGGCCTGGCCGCATATAGTCCGGCATCAGCGAGCAGCCGGACACCGACAGGCCCAGCAGCAGCAGCAGGGGAGACGACTTGTTCACCGGGCACCTCCTTCCTGGCTGGCCTGAACCGCATTGTTCTGTTTGCGCTCTTTCATCGACAGTACCAGCACAAAAAACAGGGGAACCCAGAAAATCGCCAGGAAGGTCGCCGACAGCATCCCGCCAATCACACCGGTTCCCACTGCATGGGCACTGCCCGCACCGGCACTGGTGGTGATGGCCAGCGGCACTACGCCCAGGGTGAAGGCCATGGAGGTCATGATGATGGGCCGCAGCCGCATGCGGCTGGCTTCAACCGCCGCATCAAACAGGCTTTTACCCTGCTCGTGCAGCTCCTTGGCAAACTCCACGATCAGAATGGCGTTTTTCGCAGTCAGACCTACCGTGGTCAGCAGCCCTACCTGGAAGAACACATCATTGGCCAGCCCCCGGGCCAGGGTCGCCACCACAGCACCAATAATGCCCAGTGGTACGGCCAGCATCACCGCAAAGGGAATGGCCCAGCTTTCATACAGGGCCGCCAGGCAGAGGAATACCACTATCAGCGACAGGGCATACAGCAGGGGCGCCAGATTGCCCGAAGAACGCTCCTCAAAGGAAACCCCGGTCCAGGCATGGGTAATTGCCGCCGGCAGCTGGGCCATGATGCCTTCCATGGCGGCCATGGCTTCACCGGAAGCATAGCCGGGTGCAGACTGGCCCATGATTTCCACCGCCGGCACCCCGTTATAGCGCTCAAGGCGGGGTGCACCGTAGATCCAGTGACCGGACGCAAAGGCGTTGAAGGGCACCATGTCACCATTGGCATTGCGCACATACCAGTCTTTCAGGGATTCCGGTGACATCCGGTATTCCGGAACCCCCTGCATAAAGACCTTTTTCACCCGGCCCCGGTCGATAAAGTCATTGACGTAGCTGTATCCCCACGCGGCCGAGACCGTGCTGTTGATATCCGTCAGCGAGACCCCGAGCGCCCGGGCTTTTTCATCATCCACTTCCAGCTTGAACTGGGGCTCATCACTCATACCATTGGGACGTACCGCCGCCAGTACCGGAGACTGGGCAGCCATGCCCAGCACCTGGTTGCGGGCCGCCACCAGGGCCTCATGGCCTAGGTTGGCCCGGTCCTCCAGAAAGACGTCAAACCCCGAGGCATTACCCAGGGCAATGACCGCCGGCGGGGCAAAGGCAAAGGCCTTGGCATCCCGGATCTGGGTCGAGAAAAATCTCTGGGCCCGCTGCATCAGGGCAAAGACCGTATCCTCATCCCGGGTCCGTTCGGCCCAGGGACGGAGGCTGATAAAAGCCAGTCCGGAATTCTGGCCACGCCCGGCAAAGTTGAAACCGGTTACAGTGAAGATGGAAGACACCACATCCTTTTCATTTTCCATCATGTACTCGCGGATCTTGTCCATGGTGGCTGCCGTCCGCTCACCGCTGGAACCGACCGGGGCCTGGACCTGGACAAACAGCAGCCCCTGATCCTCATCAGGCAGAAAGGCACTGGGCACCCGGCTAAACAGCCAGCCCATGCCAACCACAATCACCAGATAAACCAGCAGATAGGGCGTCTTGCGCCGCAGGATGGCCCCCACGCTGCGCTCGTAGCCCCGGATGCCGCTGTCAAACACCCGGTTGAACCAGCCGAAAAAACCACGTTTTTCATGATGGGCCACCATGGAAGGTTTCAGCAGCGAGACGCAGAGGGTCGGGGTAAAAATCAGGGCCATCAGCACCGACAGGATCATCGCCGTGGCAATGGTTACCGAGAACTGGCGGAAGATGATGCCGCTGGAGCCCCCGAAAAAAGCCATTGGCAGAAAAACCGCCGACAGGACCAGACCAATACCCACCAGCGCGCCCTGGATCTGGTCCATGGACTTGCGGGTCGCCTCCAGCGGTGACAGGCCCTCCTCGGCCATCAGCCGCTCGACGTTCTCCACCACCACGATGGCATCGTCCACCAGCAGGCCGATGGCCAGCACCATGGCAAACATGCTCAGGGTGTTGATCGAGTAACCAAACAGGTTCAGCACGGCAAAGGTGCCCAGCAGCACCACCGGCACCGCCAGGGTTGGCACCAGGGTCGCCCGCAGGTTCTGCAGGAACAGGAACATGACCAGGAACACCAGCACCACCGCTTCAAACAGGGTGTGCACCACAGTCATGATCGACTCCCGGATTACCGGCGTCGTGTCATAGGGATAGACAATCTCCACCCCTTCAGGCAACAGCGGTTTCAGCCGGTTCAGGGTTTCCCGCACCGCATTGGCCGTATCCAGCGCATTGGCGCCAGTCGCCAGCTTGATGCCGATGCCACTGGTTGGCATGCCGTTGTAGTAAGACTGGATATCTGCCTGCTGCGAGCTCAGCTCGGCAGTAGCCACATCACGCAGCCGCACCTGGGAGCCATCAGTGTTGACCTTCAGCAGGATATTGTTGAACTGCTCGGGGGTCTGCAGCCGGGTCTTGCCGATAATGGTCGCGGTGATCTGCTGGCCTTCAACCGCAGGCATTCCGCCCAGCTGGCCGGAAGAAATCTGTACGTTCTGGGCCTTGATTGCATTGCTCACATCGACCGGGGTCAGCTTGAAATTGTTCAGCTTGACCGGATCCAGCCAGATCCGCATCGAGTACTGGGTGCCAAATACCTGGAAATCCCCGACGCCATAGGTCCGGGAAATCGGGTCCTGCAGGGTGGATACCACAAAATCGGCCAGGTCGCCCCGGGCCAGCCGGCCATCGGTGGAGACCAGACCAATCACGATCAGAAAGCTGGTGGCCGACTTGGTGACCCGGATGCCCTGCTGCTGGACTTCCTGTGGCAGGTTGGGCGTGGCCAGCTGCAGCTTGTTCTGCACCTGGACCTGGGCAATATCCGGGTTGGTGCCCTGGTCAAAGGTCACGGTGATGGTCATCGAACCATCCGAGTTGCCGTTTGACGACAGGTAGCGCAACCCGTCCAGACCGTTCAGTTGCTGCTCGATCACCTGAACCACTGTGTCCTGGACCGTCTGGGCCGAGGCCCCCGGATAGGTCACCGAAATCTGTACCGATGGGGCGGCAATATCCGGATACTGGTTGATCGGCAGGCGGAACAGGGACAGGACCCCGACCAGCATGATCAGCAGGGCCACCACCCAGGCAAAGACAGGCCGGTCAATAAAGAATCTGGACATGGGTAATCCTCAGTGCGCCTGCGGCGCAGAAGCAGCAGCCGGGGCCGTTTCCACGGACGTATCCGGCACGGGATGGACTTCAGCCCCCGCCTGGATAAACTGCAGGCCGCTGGTAATCACCCGGTCCCCCTCAGCCAGCCCCTCTTCGACCAGCCAGCGGTTACCCACGGCCCGCCCCGTCACCAGCCGGCGCTGCTCGACCCGGTTTTCCGCATTGACCACCATGGCCACTGCTTCCCCCTTGGAATCCCGGCTCACCCCTTTCTGGGGCACCAGAATGGCCTTCTGCTGCACCCCCTCCACCAGCCGGGCATG
>DIDB01000045.1 GCA_002417905.1 Pseudomonadaceae bacterium UBA5811 | reverse complement strand
GAGCGGCGCACCCCGGCCTCTTTCAGCAGCAGCTGCACGGCCAGCACATCGCCGGCGCCCCTGGCCATGGAAATCACATAAGAGCCCAGCGCCTCCTCAGGGGCGCCAGCAATCACCCGGCAGGTCTCCAGCACCTCGGCGGTATCCGGCGAGGCCCGGTAGTCCGCGGGCAACAACGGCCGGCGGCTGGCCAGTTCCTGCTGCAGAAAAGTCAGCTTCTGCTCCTCGCTCCAGCTGTCATAGTGGCCCAGCCCCAGATACTGGGTGATTTCGCCCAGTGCGGCCCGGTGCCGGCTGGCGTCCTGACGGATATCCAGCCGTACCAGGAACAGGCCAAAGACCCGGACCCGGCGCAGGCAGTCCAGCAGCGTCCCGTCAGCAATCAGTCCCATGCCACAAGCCTGCAGCGACTGGTAACAGAGATGCAGCGGCTCAAACAGCTCCGCGCGCTGCGTCAGGACCTCCGGGGCCATCGGCAAGGGCGCCTGCGTCGCCAGGGCACTCCGGGCCCACTCCAGGGTCGCCCGCAGCCGCTCCCGCAGCTGTTTCAGCACAGCCCGGTAGGGTTCGGCCTGGTCCGTGGCCCGGGCCAGCAGCGCCGGGGTCGCCTGCTGCATGGACAGGGAGGGAATCAGCTCGTCCAGCTCGCGCAGATAAAGGCTGGCGGCCTCTATGCGTGCCAGCAGCAGCACCTGGCGGGTGACGCAGGCCGTGACATTGGGATTACCGTCCCGGTCGCCCCCCATCCAGGAGGCAAAACGCACTGGCGCAGCCTCCAGCGGCAGAGACTGGCCGGTTTTGCGGCGCAGGGTATCGTCCAGCTGGCGCAGCACATTGGGCACGGCCTGCCACAGGGAATGACCGATGGCGGCAAAGCCCCAGCTGGCCTCATCCAGCGGTGTGGGCCGCTGGCGGCGGATTTCTTCGGTATGCCAGATTTCAGCCACCAGCCGCATCAGGCGTTGGTCGATCCGGGTCTGCTCGGCCCGGGACAGGTCCGTGTGATCCCGGGCAGACAGTTCGGCGGCAATCGCATCGTACTTCTGGATCAACGTGCGCCGGGAAACTTCGGTCGGATGGGCCGTCAGGACCAGCTCGATATCCAGGGCCGCCACCTGGCGGCCCAGCTCCGCCGGGGCATGCCCCGTTTTGACCAGATGATCCAGCAGCTCCGGCAGAGCCTGGAATTCACAGGGCTCCGGCTCATCCGGCCGGCGGCGGCGGATGCTGTGGTACTGCTCGGCAATGTTGGCCAGATTCAGGAACTGGTTGAAGGCCCGGGCGACCGGCAGCAGTTCGTCTTCCTGCAGACCATCCAGGGTTTCTGCCAGCTGCCGGGCCCCCTCGGCCGATCCCTGGCGGGCTGCCCGGGCACCCTTGCGGATCAGCTCGATCTTTTCCAGCAGGGTATTGCCATGCTGCTGGCGGATCACCTGGCCCAGCAGATGCCCCAGCAGGTGGATGTTTTCGCGCAGGCGCGCATCAATACTGACCATCGGTCCCGGTTCTCCTGTCTGTATCTGCCGCAGGCAGGCCACCCCGCCGCTCCGTCCCAAGCATAGTCAGGAATCGCCGGGCAGACGCTCCGGAAAGGAATTCTTTTTCCCCTGGAACGAATAGGGCCGCTCCAGCAGCGGCCGGATGCCGGTAAAGCCAGCCGGATCCTGCAGGTAGCGCAATAGCAGTTCACGCCAGGCCGGGCTGGCAAACGTCTGGGCATGCCCGCCGCGCACCGGCTGCAGTACCCGGGGCGCGGCGGGCATGCCCAGACGTGCCAGGGCATTGCTGAACGGAACCACCTCATCATCAATGCTGTGGTAGATCAGCAGCGGCAGCCCGCCCATCTGGCCAATTGCCGCCACGGCACTGTCCCGGTCGGTGACCAGTCCGGCCAGCGGCCACTGCAGGGCCCAGGTCAGGGCATTCTGGCCAAGCAGATGACGGGCTACCGGCCGGTAGCGGGCCGGCACGCCGTCCAGCACCAGGGCCTGCAGCTGCTGGCGCTGCTGCGGATGCGCTGCCAGATAGTGCAGCCCCAGTGCGCCGCCGAGGCTCTGGCCCAGCAGCACCAGCGGCCGGTTCTGGACCTCCGGCCGCCGGGCCAGCCACCGGAAAGCGGCTTCAATATCCAGATAGACCTCTGGCAGGACGGGGCTGCCCTGTGACAGGCCATACCCCCGGTAGTCCAGCAGCAGGACCTGATAGCCCATGGCTGGCAACCAGGCCACTGCGCCCAGATGCCAGGCCAGGTTGCCGCCATTGCCATGCAGGAACAGCAGCGTGCCCTGTACCTTCCGGCCAGACCGGACCGGCAGCCACCAGGCATGCAGTGCCACCCCGTCTCCGGCTGTCAGCCGGATGTCCTGGTAATCAAGACCGAAAGCCTGGCGCGGGGTCAGCGGCTGCCCCGGCTCCGGAAAAAACAGCAGGCTGCTGCAACCGGCCAGCAGCAGGACGAACAGCAGCGGAACCAGCCTATTTGCTGCTGTCAGCACGCACTTCCTCTCGGGCCTTGACGGTCGCTTCATAGATCCGCTCGGCCAGCCGCGAAAAAGGCAGGCTCTGTACCCAGACCGTGCCGGTGCCCCGCAGGGTGGCCAGCAGGATACCCTCGCCGCCAAACAGCATGCTTTTCAGGCCACCGGCCAGGCCGATGTCATAATCAATTCCCTCGGTAAAGCCTACCAGGCAGCCGGTATCCAGCCGCAGGGTTTCATTGTTCAGTTCCTTGCGGATCACCGTGCCCCCGGCATGGACAAAGACCAGACCGTCGCCCTCAAGGGACTGCAGGACAAAACCTTCGCCACCGAAAAAGCCGGCGCCAATCCGCTTGCTGAAGGCAATACCGATCCGGGTGCCATGGGCTGCACACAGGAAGGAGTCTTTCTGGCAGATCAGCCGGCCACCGGTCTGGCCCAGGTCTACTGGCACCACGCTGCCCGGATAGGGCGCGGCAAAAGCCACCTGCTGGCGGCTGTGGCCCCCGTTGGTAAAGTGGGTCATAAACAGGGATTCGCCGGTCAGCGCCCGCTTGCCCATGCCCCACAGCTTGCCGAACAGGCTGCTTTCCGAACCGTCGCCCATCCGGGTTTCAAAGCGGATATCACCGGTCATGTAGTTCATGGCCCCGGCCTCGGCAATCACGGTCTCACCGGGGTCCAGGGTGATTTCCACGGTCTGGGCACCCTGGCCCAGCATNNGTCTGGGCACCCTGGCCCAGAATTTCATAGTCAATCTGGTGACTGGCCATCGTGCTGGCTCCTTCAGAGAATATGGGCGTAATCGGCCTCGATCCGGTCAAGGCTCAGATGGTTGAGAAACCCGGAAAAGCTCATCCAGGCCGACAGGGCACTCAGGTCGGCAAACTGCTCCGGCAGGTAGCGGGGAGGCTGCACCAGCCCCTCATCCACCAGCTGACGCAGGTGGCGCATGTCTTCCAGCCGGGTCTTGCCACAGAACAGCAGGGGAATCTGCTCCAGCCGGCCCTTGCGCACTGCCAGCTGGATGTAGTTGTAGACCAGGATAAATCCCCGCAGGTAAGACAGGTCCTTGGTAAATGGCAGTCCGTCTGGCAGCGAGCCCCGGAATACCCGGCTGGCATAGCCGTAACTGTCGGCCGGGCTGTACCCCTGGCCCAGAAAAAAGCGGTACACCTCCAGGAAATCCGCGCCCTCCTCCGCCATATGAATAGCCTGGGTGCGGTTGGTCAATTTGCGCAGCCGGCTGGGATAGGAGGCAAAAGCAATGACCTCCATCAGGATGGCCAGCCCCTCCTGGGTAACCGTGGAGGATGGCGGGCCCTTGGCCAGGAAGGTACAGACCGGCTGGCTGCGGCCATTGAGCGTGGTTCCCAGATGCACCAGCCCCTCATGCACTTCCAGCGCCCGGATGTCCCGCTCATTGAAACAGGCATCCTGGCGGATCTTGATGTAATCGGCCCCGGCGGCAGCATCAGCCAGAATGCCATCCGCTTCGAACACCCGCACCCCGTCCTCACCTCCGGCAAAAAACTGGTCGAGCCGCTGTTGCAGCCGGGCTACCGCCTTACCCGCTATCCCTTTGAAGTGTCCCCGCTGGCCCGGCGCAGTGACGATGACCCCGGCGTGACCGACCGTTTCGAGCTGTTTATCGGCGGCCGTGCAATCG
>DIDB01000110.1 GCA_002417905.1 Pseudomonadaceae bacterium UBA5811 | reverse complement strand
GTGGATGATGCCACCGTCATGATCGAAAACGTCGATACCCACCTGGAAATGGGCAAAGACATCGACACGGCCATTATCGACGCGGCCAACCAGATCGTGGTGCCCACTTTCGTGGCAACACTCTGTATCTGTATCGTCTGGTTCCCCCTGTTTACCCTGGAGGGGGTGTCCGGCTGGCTGTTCATGCCCATGGCCGAAGCCATCATCTTCGCCATGATTGCTTCATTTATCCTGTCACGGACCTTGGTTCCCACCATGGCCAAATACCTGTTGGCCGGCCATGCCCATGTGCCGCCGCAAATTCCCGTGCAGGAGCAGCATGCCCCGGAGTTCACCTTTTCCGAGTACAACCCGGCAGGCATTGCTGATGCCGAAGAAGAGGCCGAATTCAACGAGCTGCACCATCAGCAGCTACAGGCCGAAAGCCACAGCCATAACGCTCACCCGGTTCCCAAAGGTTTCTTTGGCCGCTTCCAGAAAAGTTTTGAGCGGGGCTTTTCCAGTTTCCGTGAAGGCTACCGGGATGTTCTCGAATCAGCCGTCAGACACCGGAAAGGCTTTGTATTCTGCTTCCTGCTGCTATCGGTGAGTTCACTAAGCCTGCTGGCATTTACTGGCCGCGATTTCTTCCCGGAAATCAAGTCAGGCACCCTGCAGATGCATATGCGTGCACCACTGGGCACCCGGATTGAAGTAGCCGGACGGATCGTGACCCTGGTGGGCGAAGAAATCCAGAAGCTGTTGCCGGGACAGGTGGAGGAAATCGTCAATAACTGTGGTCTTCCGGTCGGCCCCCACAACCTGGCGTTTATCCCGACACCAACCATCGGCCCCCAGGATTGTGACATCACCATTTCCCTGAAAAACGAGGCTTCACCCGTCTGGGATTACCGGGCCATTCTGCGTGATGGACTGGGCCGCAAGTTCCCGGGCACTGAATTTACTTTCCAGCCGGCGGACCTGACGGCCAAGATCCTGAACTTTGGCTCTCCGGCGCCCATTGATGTACAGATATCAGGCCTGAACGCCCAGGAAAGCTATGACTATGCCCTGAAACTGCAGGCCAGGCTGAAACAGATCGCCGGGGCCTCTGACGTGGTGATCCAGCAGACCATGCGGACACCAACCATCGAGGTGGCTGGCAACCGGGCCTTTGGTCTGAGCAGCGATACCACCGAGGAGGATCTGGCCAATAACGAACTGATTACCCTGTCTGGCAGCCAGCAGGTTCACCAGAGCTACTGGTTCAACCCGGAAAATGGCCTGTCCTATCCGGTTAATATCTATACACCCCAGGATCAGCTCACCAGTGTCAATGACCTGATGACCACGCCGCTGGGCAACGGCGATGGCAACCCGCAGGGCAAACCCAGCCAGTTTCTGGGTAGCATGAGTACGCTGGCCCCCAAAGGCACTCCGGGACAGGTTGCCCACTACAACCTGATCCCATTGTTTGACCTCTATGTTTCCAATGAGGGCCGGGATCTTGGTGCAGTAACGGCCGATGTCGAAAAAGCCATTGAATCTATGGAGCATGAACTGCCCCGTGGCGCTTCGGTGGATATCCGTGGCCAGGCTGAAACCATGGTGAGCTCCTATCACCAGCTGGCCGTGGGGCTGGCTATTTCAATCGCCCTGATCTACCTGCTGATTGTGGTGAATTTCCAGTCCTGGCTGGATCCATTCATCATCATTACTGCCCTGCCCGGCGCACTGGCCGGTATTGCCTGGGGCCTGTTCCTGACCGGCACCAACCTGTCCATTCCTGCCCTGACCGGCGCCATCATGTGTATGGGTACGGCTACGGCCAACTCGATCCTGGTGGTGTCCTTCGCCAGAGAACGGCTCGAGGAGCATGGCGATGCCCTGCGGGCTGCCATCGAAGCAGGCTATGGACGGATCAGGCCAGTCATCATGACCGCGCTGGCAATGATCATCGGCATGGTGCCCATGTCCATGAGCAACTCCCAGAACGCCCCACTGGGCCGGGCCGTCATTGGGGGACTGACTGTTGCCACCATTTCAACCCTGCTGTTTGTGCCCTGTGTCTACGCCATCATTTATTACCGGAAAAACTGCACTGCAAAGGAGAACGCCTGATGAGTAACCGTAACAGCAAAGGGGGCGTATTTCTCACGCTTGCGGTGATTGCCGCAGTGGGTGGTATCAGTGGTTACCAAGTTTACCACCGCCTCCAGCACTCGGAGGCAGTACGGGAGGCCACCCTGGAAAGTGCCATTCCCAAGGTGGCCACCGTCAATCCGCAGCCCGGCCCCAGCGAGGAACACCTGTCCCTGCCCGGCAATATCGATGCCTGGTATCAGGCCCCGATCTATGCCCAGGTATCCGGCTACGTCAAGATGTGGCACAAGGACTACGGCGCCCACGTCAAAAAAGGTGAACTGCTGGCCGAGATCAATACGCCGACCCTGGATGCCGAATATGCCCAGGCCAAGGCAGACCTGCGAGCCGCCCTGGCCAAGTACAAACTGGCCGAGGTCACAGCCCAGCGCTGGACAGCCTTGCGCAACTCCAATGCCGTTTCGGTACAGTCAATTACTGAAGCCCAGGCCAATGCCCAGTCGGAAAAAGCCCTGTATGAAGCAGCCTTGCAGAACGTCAAACGCTATGAAGCCCTGCAAAAGTTCAAACAGATCGAAGCACCATTCGACGGTATTGTCACTTCACGCTCAATTAATGTGGGTGATCTGGTTAAAGGAGGCGGCAATCTGGGTCCGGATGGTGCCGCCACCGAGCTGTTTTCCGTGGCTGATACCCACAAGATGCGCCTGTTTGTTTCTGTACCGGCTGTTTTTGCCTACATCCTCAAACCAGGCCTGATGGCAGACGTCGAGGTTCCCCAATATCCAAACCGGCCCTTCAGTGCCAGCTTCCTGACCGTTGCCAATGGCTTTGATCCCAATACCCGGACCGCCGTCACCGAGTTCATCATGGAAAATGAAAACGGTGAGCTCTGGCCTGGCTCCTATGCCACCGTCAAGATGTCCGCTCCGGCAGATGGTCATATCTTGACCATTCCGACCAGCGCACTGGTTTTTGAGGAAAAAGGGCTGGAGGTCGCTACGGTTACTCCGGACAAGCGGATTCACTATAAACCGGTTACTTCAGGCAAGATTCTTGGCGAAACCGTACAGATTACAGCCGGCCTGACCACTGCTGACCAGATCATCAACAACCCGCCAGCGGCCCTGATGGAAGGTGAGCAGGTCGAGCTGGTTCCCGCCACAACAGGCTACAACCAGCCAGATGCGGCCGAAGCCGGGTCCTCCGGGGAGACACGGCCATGATGAAGAAACATCATGCCTCTGCCGGCCTTGCCCTCCTCTGCCTGGCCCTGTCGGCCTGCAGCCTGGCGCCTCACTACCAGCCTCCGGAGCTTCAGCTTCCGGAGCAATGGACAGGCCAGGGTACTACGGATCAGGCTACTACCGCGCTGCCAGCGGACTGGTGGACGTTGTACAAGGATCCGGTTCTCGAACGGCTGGAAAACCAAGCCATGGCCAATAATCCGGATCTGCAGGCCACTGCCGAGCGCTTCCAGCAGGCTCGCGATGTGATGATGCAGTCCCGTTCCAGACTGATGCCCCAGGTGATTGTCGGTTTCGGGGCGGTTCCCAATCTGGTGTCCTGGGAGCCGGACATCTGGTCAGAAATCCGCAACGAAACCAGGGCCAAAAAGCGGGAATCCCAGCGCAAGGCCGCAGAGTATGCCGCTGCCCGCCTCAGCCTGCAGGCAGAAATTGCCCATGATTATTTTGCCCTGCGCGGACTGGATGCCCAAGATGCCAACTATCGCAAGGCCATTGATTACTACAAGAAATCACTGGACATCATCCAGATCCGGGTGGCCGGGCTGATTTCGCCAGAACTGGATGCCGCCAGAGCCCGTGAGCTGCTGTACAACACCGAAGCCGAGTGGCGTGATATTCAGGCCCAGCGGCAGGTTATGGAGCATGCGCTGGCCATTCTGGTCAATGTGGCTCCCAGCGAGTTTCATGTACCAGCAGCGGCAACCAATGCCAGCACCCTGATTCCCCATGTGCCTACCAGCGTACCCTCCACCCTGCTAAAGCGTCGTCCGGATATTGCAGGTGCTGAGCGTCTTATGGCTCAGGCCAATGCGGAAATCGGTGCGGCCCGGGCTACGTTCTTTCCGAACGTTTCAGTGAAAGCGGGTGGCTATGATGAAGAACATGGTGTGGGTGTGGAGTGGCCCATCTTTACCGGTGGTGCCCGGCGCGCTGCAACCGATCAGGCCTGGTCAAAGTACCGGGAAGCCACTGACCGCTATCGCGCCACAGTCCTGAATGCTTTCCGTGAGGTGGAGGATGGCCTGAGCCGGGTAGACCGGCTGTCCGTTGAGCTGAACAGCCAGAAACAGGCTGTTGAAGCCGCCAGACAGACTCAGAACATGACGATGGATCTGTACAAGGGTGGGCTGAATACCAGCCTCGACCTGATTGTTTCCCAAGTTAACACACTGGAAACCAGTACCCGCGAAGTCAGGATCAAGACAGAGCTGCTGCAAGCTTCAGCAGAGCTGATCCGGGCGCTGGGCGGTGGCTGGAGCCGCAGTAACCTGCCCGGACAGGAGCAGATTCAACCCTTCGGTACCCTGGAATATGGCCATCTGGCCAATGCCAATCCGGTCAGGGATGTTCGGCTGGATACGGATTCAGATACGGGACGGGATCTGACGGATGGAGGGAATAGCCGGGAAATCCGGTTGCCCTAGTTTATTAGACCGAATCAGTACTGGACTGATTCGGTGTTTTCATCTTTTTATTTATGATGTTATAAATTAACTCAGAAATGTATGACAGTGCGAATGCTCTGCCCTTCATGCATCAGGTCAAAAGCCCGGTTGATATCCTCCAGCGGCATCTGGTGGGTAATAAAGACATCCAGGGGAATTTCACCCCGCTGGGCTTTTTCGACATAGCTGGGCAGTTCGGTGCGGCCCCTGACCCCACCAAAGGCGCTGCCCCGCCAGACCCGGCCCGTCACCAGCTGGAAGGGCCGGGTACTTATTTCCTGGCCAGCTCCGGCAACACCAATGATGGTGGACTCCCCCCAGCCTTTATGGCAGCACTCCAGGGCAGCCCGCATCAGCCCGACATTGCCAACACATTCGAAGGAATAATCCACCCCGCCATCGGTCATCTCCACAATGACCTCCTGGATAGGCCGGGCGTAATCTGCAGGATTGATAACCTCGGTGGCCCCCAGCTGTCGGGCCACCGAAAATTTGGCCGGATTGATATCAATGGCAATGATCCGGGAAGCCCTGGCCATGGTAGCGCCGATGATCGCTGCCAGACCGATCCCTCCCAGCCCGAAAATGGCTACCGTAGCACCAGCCTCCACTTTGGCTGTATTCAGTACTGCGCCAATACCTGTCGTGACACCACAGCCCAGCAGGCAGACTTTTTCCAGCGGCGCCTCTTTGGGAATTTTGGCCAGGGAAATCTCAGGAACTACGGTATATTCAGAGAATGTCGAACAGCCCATATAGTGGTAAACCGGCTGACCCTTCCAGGAAAAACGGGTCGAGCCATCCGGCATCAGCCCTTTGCCCTGGGTTGCACGGACAGCCTGGCAGAGGTTGGTCTTGCCCGATTTGCAGAACTTGCACTGACGGCACTCGGCGGTATAAAGCGGAATAACATGATCCCCTACGGCCAGCGAGGTGACGCCTTCGCCTACCGCCTCAACAATACCACCGCCCTCATGACCCAGAATGCTGGGAAAAATACCCTCCGGGTCGTCGCCAGACAGGGTAAACGCATCGGTATGACAGACACCGCTGGCTACAATACGCACCAGAACTTCACCCGCCCTGGGCGGCTCGACATCCACTTCAACAATCTGCAGCGGCTGGTTGGGTGCAAAAGCAACGGCGGCTCTGGATTTGATAGTCATACGGATTACCCGGCTAAAAAAGAGCCCAGTCTAGCAGGCCCGCTACAGCCGCTGCTGTGGCCAGTGACTGGCCAGCCAGTCCAGATCCTCCGGACGGGTCACCTTGAGGTTATCCGCCCGCCCCTCCACCAGCCGGGGTGCCTGGCCAGCCCACTCCAGGGCCGAAGCCTCATCAGTAATGGCTACTCCGGCCGCAAGGGCCGTCTCCAGGGCCGTTCTCAGCAGGCCAAAACGGAACATCTGCGGCGTATAGGCCAGCCAGATGACCGAGCGGTCCACGGTAGCCTCGACCCGGCCATCCGGACCGGAGCGCTTGAGCGTATCCCGGGCCGGGACCGCCAGCAGCCCGCCCACCGGATCATCCGCCAGGGCAGCCAGCAGCTGGTCCAGATCACTGCGCTGCAGATTGGGCCGGGCTGCATCGTGCACCAGCACCCAGTCATCGGGTTTTGCTCCCCGTTGCGCCAGCACCTGCAGGGCACCAAGTACTGAATCGGCCCGCTCCCGGCCACCCGGTGCCCGCCAGATTCGCGAATCATGGCTGCAGGCCAGCGTTGGCCACCAGGGGTCGGCGCCAGCCAGGCTAACCACCAGTCCTTTCAGGCCAGGATGCCCCAGAAAACAGTCGAAGGTATGTTCCAGAATGGTTTTACTGCCCAGCAGCAGATACTGCTTGGGCCGGTCAGCCTGCATGCGGCTGCCCACGCCAGCTGCCGGAATGGCAGCCCAGAAAGAGGGTTTGGACATGATTACTCGGGCAATTCGTACAGGGTTTCCCCTTCCTTGATCATGCCCAGCTCATAGCGGGCACGCTCCTCAACGGTTTCCATCCCTTCTTTCAGCTCCATGACCTCGGCCTGAAGCTGACGGTTGCGCTCCAGCAACCGCAGGTTTTCCTCGCGCTGGGTGGCAATCTGGTCTTCCAGTTCGGCCACCTGGGCCAGGCTGCCATCCCCCACCCAGAGCCGGTATTGCAACCCGGCCAGCATCAGTGCCAGAAGCAGTACCAGCCAGTAATAGGACTTGAACATGTTTCAGCTCCCATAAAAAAACAGCAGAACGGCTATCAGGCCCTTCTGCTGTCTGTCAGCAGGCAGCTGACCGCTGGTCAGCTGCGGAACTCGGCCCGCCCCCGGTAAGGTGCCTGACTGCCCAGCTGCTCCTCGATGCGCAGCAGCTGGTTGTACTTGGCTACCCGGTCAGAACGGCACAGTGAGCCCGTCTTGATCTGGCCTGCCGCTGTGCCCACGGCCAGATCCGCAATGGTAGCGTCCTCGGTTTCCCCGGAGCGATGCGAAATGATCGCGGTGTACCCGGCCTCTTTGGCCATGCGGATGGCTTCCAGTGTTTCGGTCAGCGAGCCAATCTGGTTGAACTTGATCAGAATCGAGTTGCCAATGCCCTTTTCAATACCCTCTTTGAGAATCCGGGTATTGGTCACAAAAAGATCATCACCCACCAGCTGGACTCTGGCACCCAGCCGCTCGGTCAGGCCTTTCCAGCCTGCCCAGTCCGATTCATCCATACCGTCTTCAACAGAAATGATCGGATGACGCTGGCACAGGTCATCCAGATAGGCAGCAAACCCGGCAGCATCGAATGTCTTGCCTTCGCCCGCCAAGTCGTACTGGCCATCCTTGTAGAACTCGCTGGAAGCGCAGTCCAGGGCCAGCGTGATATCTGTCCCCAGACGATAACCCGCCTTGCCGACAGCTTCGCTGATTGCGCCAAGGGCCTCTTCATTGGAAGCCAGGTTCGGTGCAAATCCCCCTTCATCCCCCACCGCCGTGTTCAGGCCACGGGCCTTCAGTACGGCCTTGAGGTGATGGAAAATCTCGGAGCCCATCCGCAGGGCCTCGGCAAATGTTTTCGCGCCTACCGGCTGGATCATGAACTCCTGGATATCAATGTTGTTATCCGCATGCTCGCCACCATTGATGATATTCATCATCGGTACCGGCATGGAGTACTGGCCAGGCGTGCCGTTCAGCTCGGCAATATGGGCATACAGCGGAATACCCTTCGCCCTGGCCGCCGCCTTGGCTGCGGCCAGGGACACCGCCAGAATGGCGTTGGCGCCCAGTTTTGACTTGTTGTCCGTACCATCCAGCACCAGCATGGCCTGGTCCAGAACACGCTGCCCAGCCGCATCCTTGCCTCGCCGCAGGTCACGGATCGGTCCATTGATATTGGCCACGGCCTTCAGTACACCCTTGCCCAGATAGCGGCTTTTGTCCCCGTCACGCAGCTCCAGGGCTTCACGGGAACCCGTGGAAGCACCAGAAGGCGCACAGGCGCGACCAACAACGCCATTTTCCAGAATCACGTCAGCCTCGACAGTCGGATTCCCCCGCGAATCCAGTACCTCACGGCCTTTGATATCGACGATCTTTGTCATTGTTGCTCACTCTCTCCATTTGAACGCCCGGGCGGCTGGCCTCAGGCAGTTTCTACAGGCGGAAACCCCTTGACCAGATCATCCAGCTGCCTGATCTGGGCGAGGAAGGGTTCAAGTTTGTCCAGCGGAAGCGCACAGGGACCATCGCAGCGGGCACGGTCGGGATCCGGATGGGCCTCAAGGAACAGGCCGGCCAGGCCGAGACTCATGCCGGCCCGGGCCAGGTCCATGACCTGGGCCCGGCGACCACCCGCCGAATCACTGCGCCCGCCGGGCATCTGCAGGGCATGGGTTACATCAAAAAACACCGGATAACCGAGGCGTTTCATGATGCCAAAACCCAGCATATCGACCACCAGGTTGTTATAGCCAAACGAAGTGCCCCGCTCACAGAGAATCAGCCGCCGGTTTCCGGCTTCCTCGCACTTGTGCAGGATATGCTGCATTTCCTGGGGCGCCAGGAACTGGGCTTTCTTGATGTTGATAACAGCACCGGTCCTGGCCATCGCCACCACCAGATCCGTCTGCCGCGACAAAAAAGCCGGCAGCTGGATGACATCGCAGACTTCGGCAGCCGGCCCCGCCTGCCAGGGCTCGTGCACATCGGTCAGCACCGGGACACCAAAAGTCTTTTTGATTTCCTCAAAGATCTTCAGCCCCTCATCCAGCCCCGGCCCGCGAAAGGAATGGACCGAAGAGCGGTTAGCCTTGTCAAAGCTGGCCTTGAACACATAGGGAATGCCCAGCTGACGGGTCACTCCAGCAAAATGCTCACAGACCCGCATGGCCAGATCCCGTGACTCCAGCACGTTCATTCCGCCAAACAGGGCAAACGGCCGGTCATTGGCCAGTTCAGTCTGACCAATGCAGACCCGGTGCGACCTCATGCCTGACCGGCCTTCTTCCGGGCCAGAGCGGCACCCACAAAGCCACTGAACAGCGGATGGCCATCACGGGGCGTTGAAGTGAACTCCGGATGGAACTGGCAGGCCACAAACCAGGGGTGATCCGGTGCCTCGACCACCTCCACCAGTGCCCCGTCGCTGGAGCGGCCTGTCACCTTCAGGCCGGCCTTCTGCAACTGGGGCAACAGGTTGTTATTGACCTCATAGCGGTGACGGTGCCGTTCAACAATCCGCTCCCGGCCATAACACTGATAAGCCGTCGAACCCGGCTCCAGCTGGCACTCCTGGGCCCCCAGACGCATGGTCCCGCCCATATCAGAGGTTTCCGTACGCGTCTCGGTATTGCCAGAAGCATCAGCCCATTCGGTAATCAGGCCAATCACCGGATACATACAGTCCCGGTCAAATTCGGTGGAATTGGCGCCCACCCAGCCCAGTACGCTGCGGGCATACTCGATGACCGCCACCTGCATGCCCAGACAGATTCCCAGATAGGGAATCCGGCTTTCCCTGGCATACTTCACGGCCGCAATCTTGCCTTCCACTCCCCGCAGCCCGAAACCACCGGGCACCAGAATGGCATCCACACCCTCCAGCAGACTGGTGCCCTGATTCTCGATATCTTCGGAATCGATATAACGCAGATTCACCCTGGTACGGCTCTGGATGCCCGCATGACTCATCGCCTCAATCAGCGATTTGTAAGCATCCAGCAGCTCCATATATTTACCGACCATCGCCACGGTCACTTCCTGCTCCGGATGCAGCCTGGCATCCACCACCCGCTCCCATTCGGACAGGTCGGCACTGGCACAGTCCAGTCCGAAGCGCTCGGTCACAAAATCATCCAGCCCCTGGGCATGCAGCACACCGGGAATCCGGTAGATGGTATCCACATCCGCCAGGCTGATGACTGCCCGCTCCTCAACATTGGTAAACAGGGCAATCTTGCGCCGGGACGACAGGTCAATCTCGTGGTCGGAGCGGCAGACCAGTACATCCGGCTGCAGGCCAATCGAGCGCAGCTCCTTTACCGAATGCTGGGTCGGCTTGGTCTTGGTTTCTCCGGCCGTGGCAATAAAGGGCACCAGCGTCAGGTGCATCAGCATGGCCCGGCGCGCCCCGACTTCTACCCGCAGCTGGCGAATGGCCTCCAGGAAGGGCTGGGACTCGATGTCCCCCACCGTGCCACCCACTTCCACCAGCGCCACATCAGCATTACCCGCACCCTTGATAACCCGGCGCTTGATCTCGTCGGTAATATGCGGAATCACCTGGATGGTGGCGCCCAGATAGTCACCCCGCCGCTCCTTGCGCAGCACATGCTCATACACCCGGCCGGTGGTGAAATTGTTATCCTGAGTCATGGTGGTGCGGATAAAGCGCTCATAATGCCCAAGGTCAAGGTCTGTCTCGGCACCATCATGGGTCACAAAGACCTCGCCATGCTGGAACGGACTCATGGTCCCCGGATCAACGTTGATATAGGGGTCCAGCTTGAGCATGGTGACCTTCAGGCCACGCGCCTCCAGAATGGCGGCCAGGGAGGCGGATGCAATACCTTTCCCCAATGAAGAAACAACACCGCCCGTGACGAAGATGTAACGCGTCATGAAAAACCCTAGATTCTGCGTTAAGCGGCCAGCGCCGCCCGGAGAAAGCGAAGATGCGAAAGCATCGCCCTTGATGATGACAGCTTTGCTGCAGCCGGAACCCGTTGCCCGGCTGGTACTTAAGACGGGAGCCTAGTCTACCGGAAAGGTTTTTTCACCTCAAACCTTGGCGGCTGCCACACCAGCGACCAGCCTGCCCGGGAATAACCGGGCAGATTGGCCACTGCCACCAGCTGGCCAGCGGCATACAGCAGCGGCAACCGGCCACGGACAAAGGCCGGTATCCCTGCCTCCTGCAGCAGGCGCTTCAGGTCACGCCGGCCACGACCCGCCAGTTGCAGCCGCTCACCGCCCTGACGGTAACGGATTTCCAGAGAATCCTGGCCAGCTGCCGGACCGGACAGCCAGAGCAGGCCATTGCCCGGCAACCGCAACGGCCGGCCCGGATCAGCCCAGACCGGTCGCTGGCCCGGCATCGGACTGATACTCCAGTCCCCTTCCGGCAAAAAATACAGGGTACGGCCGGCCCGGCGCAGCTGCCCACCGGCTACCCGCCAGCAGGGCTCGGCCTCTGGTGCCGCATCCCGCAAGGCCTGCCAGCCCTGCCAGTGGCGGTAGTCCGCTGCCGGGCCAAAGGATGCCAGCCAGCAGCGCAGCAGATTACGTTGCCGGGCCTCTGTCAATCCCTGCAGGGCTGGCAGATCAAGGGCCGGCAGATCCAGCCAGTCCGGACAGTCCAACGGGCAAGTCCCCTGCAGATCCTGGCGGGCCAGTTCCTCCAGCAGTTGCTGGGTTTCCGCCATCTGTCCGGCAGTACGGCACAGGCTGATCCTGGCCTGTGGCCAGCGGGCCAGCAGCGGCGGCATCAGCCGGTGCCGCAGGTAATTGCGGGCGTGGAGCAGACTCTGGTTACTCGGATCATCGATCCAGGACAGCCCGGCCTCCCGGGCAAAAATCTCCAGTTCAGCCCTGGAACAGCCCAGCAGTGGCCGCACCAGCCGGCCGGTACCCAGAGCACGCTCTGATGGCATGGCTGCCAGCCCACGGACACCGGCCCCCCGCAACAGCCGGAACAGCAGCGTTTCCGCCTGATCGTCCGCGTGCTGGGCCGTCAGCAGCACGTCCCCCGGCGCCAGCAGACCCGCCAGTGCCGCATAGCGGGCCGTCCGGGCCGCAGCCTCCTGACTGGCCCCGGGCACCACCCGGACCCGGCAAACCTGCAGGGGAATGGCCAAGGCCTGGCAAACCGCTGCACAGTGCGCCGGCCAGGCCTCTGCTGCCGGCTGCAGGCCATGATGGACATGTACCGCCATCAGCGCCGGAATGTTCTGCTGCTGGCGCAGTTCCGCCAGCAGATGCAGCAGCACCGTAGAGTCCAGCCCCCCGGAGAAAGCCACCCGCCAGGCAGATGCCTGCAGGTAGGGCCGCAGGGCCTGCAACAGGCTGGAACTCAGTGCAGTCATGATTTTTTGCCGGCTCAGGCCAGCCCGTATCCCACCAGCCGCTCGTAACGGCGAGCCAGCAGGGTTTCGGTATCCAGCGCTTTCAACTCGGCCAGCTGACCCAGCAGAATTTCCCGCAGGGTTTCTGCCATCAGGGCCAGGTTGGTATGGGCTCCGCCCAGCGGCTCATCAATCACTTCGTCCACAATACCAATTTCTTTCAGACGGGCCGCCGTGATCCCCATGGCCTCAGCGGCCTCAGGGGCTTTTTCCGCCGTACGCCACAGGATCGAAGCACAGCCTTCCGGTGAAATCACCGCATAAGTGGAGTACTGCAACATGTTCAGCCGGTCACAGACACCGATAGCCAGCGCCCCCCCCGAACCACCCTCGCCCACCACGGTGGCAATCACCGGCGTTTTCAGCCGGGACATGACCCGCAGGTTCCAGGCAATGGCCTCGCTCTGGTTGCGCTCCTCGGCGTCAATGCCCGGATAGGCACCAGGGGTATCGATAAAGGTCAGGAGCGGCATCTGGAAGCGCTCGGCCATTTCCATCAGCCGCACGGCCTTGCGATAGCCTTCCGGACGGGGCATGCCAAAGTTGCGCCGGACCTTTTCCCGCACATCCCGGCCTTTCTGGTGGCCGATAATCATTACCGGCTGGCCATCCAGCCGGGCAATGCCACCGACAACTGCCGCATCATCGGCAAAATGCCGGTCACCATGCAGCTCCTCGAACTCGGTACATAGCAGCCGGATATAATCCAGGGTATATGGGCGGCGCGGATGGCGGGCCAGCTGGGCAATCTGCCAGCTGCTCAGGTTGCCAAAGATGCTTTTGGTCAGGGAGCGGCTCTTTTCCTGGAGCAGGCTGATTTCATCTGAAATATTCAGTGAGTTATCGCTGCCAACCAGTCGCAGCTCCTCAATTTTGGCCTGCAGGTCAGCAATCGGCTGTTCGAAATCAAGAAAATTCGGGTTCATTGCGCCTCAATCCTGGTCGGCGGCCGGAGGGCCGGCCGGAAGTCACTGTTTGCCCCGCCTCTCGCGCGGCTTCTTGTTGCCCCGGTCCATCAGGGATACTGCAAAAACACCCGGTCGCGTCCCCAGCGCTCACGCAGGGTCTGGAGCAGCGGATCAGCCGGACTGACCTGCCAGTCATCCCCCAGCCGCAGTACAGCCCTGGCATCCGGCCCGGTGTATTCAAGGGTCAGCGGACAGGCTCCGGGATACTGCTGGCAGAGCTGCGCCAGCGCCTGGCGGGCCACTGTATCCAGCTGACCCTGACGAACCTGCAGCCGCAGGCTTTCGGCAAGACCGGTCCGGGCCTCCTCAAGGCTCATGACCCGCCGGGCGCGCAGGCGCAGCCCCCCAGAAAAATCGTCGTAGCTTACTTCACCTTCCACCACGACCAAAGCATCCGTTTGCAGGAGCGTCTGGGCCGCGGCAAAGGCCTCGGCAAACAGCGAGGCCTCAATCCGCCCGGAACGGTCATCCAGGGTAACAAAGCCCATCTTTTCACCCTTGCGGTTTTTCATGACCCGCTGGGCCACGATCAGTCCGGCCACAGTCTGGCTCTCCCGGGAAGGCCGCAGATCACTGATCCGCTGCCGGGCAAAGCGGCGCACCTCTTTTTCATACTCGTCAATCGGATGCCCAGTCAGATAAAGGCCCAGCGAGCCTTTCTCACCAGCCAGCCGCTCCTTGAGTGACAGCTCCGGCACCTGCAGAAAATCCGCATACAGGCCTGCCTGGCCAGCCAGCGGCTCCGGCTCGAACAGACTGCCAAACAGGTCCTGGTGACCACTTTCGGAGCTGCGGGCAGCCTGCTCGGCTGAACGGACGGCGGTTTCCATGGCCGCCAGCAGTACCGCCCGGTTCTGATTGATGCCGGCCTGATAGGCGTTGGGCTCATCAGAAAAACCGGGACCAAGCCGGTCCAGCGCTCCGCAACGGATCAGCGCCTCCAGGGTCCGTTTATTGATCCGCTTCAGGTCAACCCGTGTGCAAAAATCAAACAGGTCGGAGAAGGGACCCGCCTGACTCCTGGCTTCAGCAATCGCTTCCACCGGCCCCTCTCCGACGCCCTTGACGGCACCCAGCCCATACACAATGCGCTGCTGGTCATCCACTGTGAACTGGAATTCCGAGGTATTCACATCGGGTGCCACAATCTGCAGACGCATGATGCGGCACTCTTCGATCAGAGTCACCACCTTGTCGGTGTTATGCATGTCTGCGGACAGCACCGCAGCCATGAAGGGCGCCGGATAGTGGGTTTTCAGCCAGGCCGTCTGGTAGGAGACCAGACCATAGGCTGCCGAGTGCGACTTGTTGAAGCCGTAACCGGCAAATTTTTCTACCAGATCGAAGATATTGCCGGCCAGCTCACCATCAATACCGTTTCTGGCACAGCCCTCAATAAAGCCACCCCGCTGCTTGGCCATTTCCTCGGGCTTCTTCTTGCCCATGGCCCGGCGCAGCATATCCGCACCGCCCAGGGTATAACCGGCCATCACCTGGGCAATCTGCATCACCTGCTCCTGATAAAGGATGATGCCATAGGTGGGGGCCAGTACCGGCTTCAGGCCTTCGTACTGGTAGTCCGGATGGGGCCAGGACAGTTCGGCCCGGCCATGCTTGCGGTTAATAAAATCGTCCACCATCCCGGACTGCAACGGACCAGGCCGGAACAGGGCCACCAGGGCGATCATGTCCTCCAGACAGTCCGGCCTGAGCTTTTTGATCAGCTCTTTCATGCCCCGGGATTCCAGCTGGAAGACGGCCGTGGTCTCGGCCCGCTGTAGCAGCTCGAAAGTTTTGCGGTCATCCAGCGGGATAAAATCGATATTGAGCGGCTCAAGGCCCTGCTGCTGCCGGCGCTGGTTGATGGTGGCCATGGCCCATTTGATAATGGTCAGGGTGCGCAGGCCCAGAAAGTCGAACTTGACCAGCCCGGCCTGCTCCACATCGTCCTTGTCAAACTGGGTAACCAGGCCGCCGCCCTCCGCATCACAGGCCACCGGCGAAAAATCAGTCAGCCGGGTGGGAGCGATCACCACCCCGCCCGCATGCTTGCCGGTACCCCGGGTAATGCCCTCCAGCTTGAGGGACATTTCCCAGATCTCCTGGGCCTCCTCATCCAGCCGGAGAAACTCCCGCAGGGCCTCTTCCTGCTCATGGGCCCTGTCCAGAGTCATCCCCACTTCAAAGGGAATCAGCTTGGACAGCCGGTCAGCCAGCCCGTAGGATTTGCCCTGGGCCCTGGCCACATCCCGTACTACTGCCTTGGCCGCCATGCTGCCAAAGGTGACAAGCTGGCCGACCGCATCCCGGCCATAGGTTTCGGCCACATAGTCAATGACCCGGTCGCGGCCCTCCATGCAGAAATCTACGTCGAAATCCGGCATGGACACCCGCTCCGGATTCAGGAAGCGTTCGAACAGCAGGTCATAAGCCAGCGGATCAAGATCGGTAATTTTCAGTGCATAGGCCACCAGCGATCCCGCCCCGGAGCCCCGCCCCGGACCGACCGGCACGCCGTTATTCTTGGCCCAGCGGATAAAGTCCATCACGATCGGGAAGTAGCCGGGAAAGCCCATCTGGATGATGATGCCCCGCTCAAACTCCAGCCGCTCCACATAGACCTGCCGGCGCCGGGCATAATCGGCAGCCTCTCTGGACAGGAGGACGGCCAGCCGCTCCTCCAGCCCCTCAAAGGATACCTGGCGAAAATACTCATCCATGGTCAGGCCGGCAGGAACCGGGAAATCAGGCAGGAAATATTTGCCCAGCTGCACATCGATATTGCAGCGCCGGGCAATTTCAACAGTGTTTTCCAGTGCCTCGGGCAGATCCGCAAACAGCTCCGCCATTTCTTCCGGTGTTTTCAGGTACTGCTGGTCCGAATACAGCCGGGGCCGGCGTGAATCCCCCAGCACCCGGCCATCACCGATACAGACCCGGGTCTCATGGGCCTCGAAGTCATCGGCAGCCAGAAAACGCACATCATTGGTGGCCACCAGCGGCGTTGCCGTCCGGCCCGCCAGGGCGACCACCTCATGCAGATACTCTTCCTCCCGGGACCGGCCCGTCCGCTGCACCTCCAGATAAAAGCGGTCGCCAAACAGGCTCAGCCAGTCCTGCAACAGGGCCCCGGCAGCCTCCGGATCTCCCGCCAGCAGGGCCTGGCCAATATCCCCTTCCCGGGCCCCGGACAGGGCAATCAGACCGGCCGCTTTTTCCCGGACCCACGCCCGGGCAACCAGAATCTGCTCATTGCGCTGGCCTTCAGTCCAGCCTCTGGACACCAGTTCAGTCAGGTTACGATAACCCTCGGCATTCATCACCAGCAGGGTCAGCCGCGACGGTGGCCCGTCTGGCTCCTGGCTTTCCAGCCAGAGATCCACCCCGCAGACCGGCTTGACCCCCGCTCCCATGGCTGCCTTGTAGAATTTGATCAGTGCATACAGGTTGTTCTGGTCGGTAACCGCCACCGCCGGCATGCCGGCCGCTGCCACGGCCTTGACCAGCGGTTTGACCCGGACCAGCCCGTCCACCAGCGAGTATTCCGTATGCAATCTCAGATGAACAAAGCGCGGGGCCATAAACGAGCAGTCCGTATAGCAGAATCAGGAAAAGCGGAATTGTACTGTATCGGCTGACCGGCTTACGCCGGATCGCCCAGTAACCGGCGAACGGGTGCAAAGGAGCGCCGGTGCAGTGGCGTTACGCCCAGCCGGGCCAGTGCCTCCAGATGCATGGCAGTGGGATAGCCTTTATGTTTGGCCAGGCCATAGCCGGGATAGCGCTGATCCAGCTCAAGCATTTCCCGGTCACGGCTGACTTTGGCCAGGATGGAGGCAGCCGCAATCGCGGGCACCTGGCTGTCTCCCTGGACAATCGCCGAACAGGGCATGGGCCGCACCGGACCGCAGTTACCATCCACCCGTACCTGGCACGGAACCACCCTCAGACCCGCCACGGCCCGCTGCCTGGCCCGCACGGTTGCCTGCAGGCTCTTCAGCCGGTCGATTTCCTCCCCCTCGGCCCTGCCCAGACCCCAGGACAGTGC
>DIDB01000017.1:552-6818 GCA_002417905.1 Pseudomonadaceae bacterium UBA5811 | reverse complement strand
GCGCCTGGCCCGGCCATGGGGTACGGATAATCACCTGCACATCCGACAGGTCCGGCAGGGCATCCACCGGGCTGTGCCTCACCGCCCAGAGCCCCCAGACCACGACAAACAGGGTCGCCAGCAGCACCAGCAGCCGGTTGCGGACCGACCAGCGGATCACGGCAGCAATCATGGCCGGGCCTCCGGTACTTTTTCGGTCCGGCGGATCACCATACCCTCATCGGTCTGTTCGATGGCAAAGCGGATCCGGTTCCCCACCTGCAAACCGGCCACCAGTGCCGGGTCTTCCACCGGAAAAGCCATGGTCATCCCCGGCATACCCAGACTTTTAAACGGGCCATGAGCAATGGACAGCAGCCCCTCTCCCATCGCGACAATACGGCCCTCTGACTCGTGCAGCGGCGGGGCCGGAATCGCCATGGACTGACCCGCCGCCAGCCCGCGCAGGCTGGCTTCGGAATCCAGCAGGAACTGGCCGGAGGCCACCACCTGCTGCCCCGCCTGCAAACCCTCCAGAACCTCGATCTGCTGCCCGGTCTCCCGGCCGGTACGGATCTCCACCGGGCGAAAATGCCCGCGCTCCCCGGCCAGCATCACCAGCGCCCGCTGGCCAGTGCGAATCACGGCCTCTGCCGGAACCACCAGTGCCGGCGGCCCGCCGCCTGTCTGCAGACGCACACTGGCGGTCAGCCCGGGCCGCAGCCGGCCGTCCGGATTGGGCAACTCGACCCGGACCCGCAAGCTGCGGCTATTCAGGCTGGCCTCGGGCAACAGGGCCGTGATCCGTCCGTCAAGCGGCTGGCCGGGCAGCGCCGGCAGCCAGGCCTCCACCGGCTGGCCCACGGCCAGGCCAGTGCTCTGGGCCTCTGGCACCGCAACCTCCAGCCAGACGCTAGCCAGCCCGTTAATCCGTGCCACCGTCTGGCCATCGGCCAGACTCATGCCCTGCCGCACCTCCAGGCCAGCCAGCATGCCACCAATCGGTGCGGTCAACGTCCAGCGGTCCTGCACCCGGCCACGCTGCTCGACCTGACGGATCAGCGCCTCCGGCATACCGGCCAGCCGCAGCCGCTGACGGGCGGCCGCCAGCAGCTCTGGCTGCCCCAGGCCACGCAGGGCCAGAAACTCTTCCTGCAGGGCCGCCCATTCCGGAACCAGCAGCTCCACCAGCGGCGCCCCCCGGACAATCACATCCTCCGGCGCCCGGTCATAGACCCGTTCAACAAAGCCGCCGCGCCGCGCCTGGAGCACTGCCACATCACGGCCATTGAATGCCAGCACACCGCTGGCCTCGATATGCTCAGCCAGTGGCTGGCGGAGCACCGGAGCCAGCCGTATGCCCAGGTTCTGGACCATGCCGGAATCAATCCGCACACCAGCGGCCGGATCCTGGTCACCGGCATAACGCGGCACCAGCGCCATCTCCATAAAAGGCGATGGCCCCGGCTGGTCAAAATGCTGCTGCGGGTACATGGGGTCATACCAGTACAGTACCCGGCGCCCCTCCTGCACGTCGGCCACCGGGGGAGCCGGAAGGCGGCTTTCCGCTGGCTGCAGCCGGGCCAGTCCATAACCACCGGCCGCGGCCAGTCCGAGCAGGCCGCACCCGGCCATGATTTTCCACAGGTTCATGACCGCAGGTCTCCATAGGCAAAGTACAGGACAGCACTGGCTGCCGCGCGCTGGCGGGCCACATCAATGCGGCGCAGGCGGGTCTGCAGCTGTTCACGGCGGGCCTCGACCACCGCCTGCAGTGTGCCGCGCCCGCCCCGGTAGTCCGCCATCGCCCGCTGGACCCGCTGCCGGGCCAGTGGCAACAGGGTGTGATCAACGCGTTGCAGGGCCTGGTCCAGCTGGTCAAAGCGGGCCAGATCGCCAGCCAGCAGGGCATCGTGCTCCCGGGTACGGGCCTCGCGCTCGGCCTCCAGCTGGGCCAGCAGGGCCTGCCCGGCGGCAATCTTCGGATCCTGGCGGGTGCCGGTAAAAACGGGCAGATCAAAGGTCAGTTTCAGGCTGACCATATTGGAATAGGCCTGGCCACGGTGCTGATAATCCACCTCCCAGCCCCAGTCCGGAATTTTTTCGGCTCTGGCCTCACGCACCCTTGCCTCGGCCTGCCGGGTCTGGGCAGCAAAGATGGCCAGTTCGGGATGGCGCTCCAGGTTATGCCGGTAATGCGCCGGGTCTACTGGCCAGAATGGCCAGTCGCCCTGCAGGGGTTCACTGGCCGGAGCCGGACCGATCCACTGGCCCAGCTGGGCCCGGGCCGTGCGGCGGCGGGCCTCCAGCTCATCCTGCTGTTCATCCAGCAGGGCTTTTTCCTGCTGCGGCAGCACGGCATCGGCTGCCGCTCCGCTCCCCCCCGCAATCCGGGCCCGTACGGTCCGCTCAAACAGGCGGTTTTCCGCATACAGCTCACGGAACAGGGCCAGTTTTTTCTCCAGCGCCAGACTGTCAATCCAGGCCAGTGCGGTCTGGCGGCGCACCGCCAGCCAGGTAATCTGCTGCTGCCGGTCAGCCACCTCGACCCCGGCCATTGCCGCATCGGTACGCGCCTGACGCTTGTCCGCGTTGATCATCTGCTGGGCAACCCCGATCACCTTCATCGACATGGGGTCACGGTTCAACGTCCAGCGCTCGCTGCTGTCCACCGGCAGGTTCTGGACCCCGAGCACCAGTTTGGGGTCCGGCAGTTCGCCCGCCGGGATGGCGGCACTGCGCGCGGCCTGCCGGGCAGCCGCCTGGGCATCCAGCAGGGGCGCATCCGTTTCCGCAAGGCGCAGGGCCTGGTCCAGGGTCAGGGCGGGCGCACGCCCGGGCCAGAGCAGCACGCCTGCCAGAAGGGCCGCCAGCACGGGACGGCCAGCCGCAATCAGGATTGACATGAAAAATTCCACCGCATGAGCCAGTGACATGGCCAGGCCATGCCAGAATCCGCCCGGCCACAATGGAGCCGGATGGCCTTCAGATCACAGGGGATTCAGGCCCGGGGCGGGCGCCAGAAGCTCTGGAGGGAAGAGCGTGGCCCGGCCGGACTTTGCCCGGCCAGCGGCCGGGCAGGTGCCGGAGCGGGCAGGGAGGCGGCCACCATGACCAGCAGCAGGCTGGCCGGTTTATGACAGTCACCGGCCTGCTTGCAGGGTGTGCCGCTGTCCGGGTCAGCCGCCACCGAGGTACAGCAGGAATGAGCCGTCGCATCGTCCTCATCGGCCATCACCATCGGCATGGCCGATGAAGTGTCCTTCTGTACAGGCTGCGCCTGGCTGCAGGGCAGCACAGCAGCCAGCACTCCCGCCAGCCCGTTAACGGGCAGCGCCAGGCAGAACAGCAGCAGAAGGAACAGACGCGGCACGGTTTTCATGTTTTTCAGTGTATGTCAGAGCCAAGACCCTGAACAAGTGGGCTTATGCCTCAGAGCGATGGCCAGATCACCAGCAGTGCACTGAGCAGAATCAGCAGCAGGCCCAGCCGGTCACGCCCGGACACCTGCTCCCGCAGCCAGTGATGGGACAGCAGCAGGGTAAAAAACACCTCCACCTGGCCCAGCGTCTTGACCAGCCCGACATCCTCCAGATTGACCGCCGTAAACCAGCACAGGGAGGCAATCGAGCTGGACAGGCTGATCCGGAATACCAGCGAAGGGCGCTGCCACAGGCGGCGCAGGGTTTCCGGATCGCGCCACAGCAGCCAGCTGGTCAGCACCAGCACCTGGGTGGCGATGGTCCAGACCAGCACCCAGGCCGCCGTGTGCATAAACGGCAGATCCAGCTGGTGACAGGCATAGCGCACCCACAGGGTCGTCAGGGCAAAGCACAGGCCACTGGCCAGTCCCAGCAGCAGGGTGGACAGTTCCAGCGACCCGGAACGGCTGGCCCCGCGCATCAGCCAGATCGCCACTGCCCCTACCAGTACCCCGAGCCAGCCCAGAGCACCCAGCCGGGCACCAAAGAACAGCACCCCCAGAAGGGCTGCCAGCAGCGCCTCGCTTTTGGCCAGACCGACGCCTGTGGCATAGCTGCGCCGCTGGAACAGCAGCACCATCAGCGCTGTGGCAACGATCTGGGACATGGCCCCACCGGTGGCACTCAGCACAAAAGCCCCTGAAAAATGCGGAAAACCGGCCGGCTGCAACCCGTACAGCAGGCCCAGATAGCCCAGCGCCAGCGGCAGCGCCCAGATAAACCGGGCCAGGGTTACGCCCAGCGCATTGACTTCAACACTCAGCTGTTTTTGCTGGGCATTGCGCAGCGCCTGGGTAAAGGCAGCACACAAGGTAAAAGGAATCCAGAGCATGGGAACAGCACACCCGTAACCAGAAAACCTGCAGTATCCCGCAGGCTGGCCGGCGCTGCTGGCCTGAGTGCAAACCACCAGACCGGTACAGGCCCCGGGGCGTCAGGGGCACTTATAAAAAATCTGCCCCACCCAGCGGTGACAGATCAATCTTCCGGGGCAACAGCAGATCACCCAGCGCAAGCCCGATATCCAGCAGGTCACGGTGCCCATCCGCCCCAGAAGTAAAGCCGCTGGCGCCCGAGGCGTGTCCGGTTACTGTCTTGCCCCGCGAACCCCTTCTGCCAACTCCCGGCACAATCCCAGTACCCCGCTCACCGCTTCAGCCGGCGAAGCCGCCCTGGCGATCCGGTCGATCAGTGCCGAGCCGACCACGGCACCCTCGGCGCGCCTGGCCACTTCGGCGGCGTGTTCGGGGGTGCGGATGCCGAAGCCGATGCACAGCGGCAGGCCAGTGTGACGGCGCAGGCGGGCCACCGCATCTTCCACCTGGTCCATGGTCGCCGCGCCAGCGCCGGTGACACCGGCCACCGAGACGTAGTAGACAAAGCCGGAGCTGCCCTGCAGCACTCTGGGCAGGCGGGCATCGTCAGTGGTCGGGGTGGTCAGGCGGATAAAGTCGAGGCCGGCGGCCTGGGCCGGGTCGCACAGTTCGTCATTGTGCTCCGGCGGCAGGTCAACCACGATCAGGCCATCAACACCGGCGTCCCTGGCATCGCTGATAAACCGCTCAACGCCGTAGACAAAGATGGGGTTGTAGTACCCCATCAGCACCAGTGGAGTGTGCTGGTCGGTGGCGCGGAACTCGCGGACCAGCTGCAGGGTTTTCACCATGTTCTGCCCGCCGCCAAGGGCGCGGAGGTTGGCCAGCTGGATGGCCGGGCCATCGGCCATCGGGTCGGTGAACGGCATGCCCAGCTCGATTACGTCGGCGCCCGCGTCCGGCAGGCCCCTGAGAATTTCCAGCGAAGTGGCGTAGTCCGGGTCGCCGGCGGTGATAAAGGTGACCAGGGCAGCGCGGTTTTCCTGTTTCAGGGCGGTGAAGCGGCTTTGCAGGCGGCTCATGCGTGTTCCTCCAGATTCAGATAGTGCATTACGGTCTGCATGTCCTTGTCGCCCCGGCCGGACAGGTTGACCACCATCAGGTGGTCCCTGGGCAGCATGGGCGCGCGCCTGAAGGCTTCGGCCAGCGCGTGGGAAGACTCCAGTGCCGGAATGATGCCCTCCAGGCGGCAGCACTGCTGGAAGGCCTGCAGGGCCTCATCATCGGTGACCGGCACGTATTCAACGCGACCAATATGGTGCAGCCAGGCGTGCTCGGGACCGACGCCCGGGTAGTCGAGTCCGGCAGAAACCGAGTGGGCATCGCTGATCTGCCCGTCAGCATCCTGCAGCAGGTAAGTGCGGTTGCCATGCAGTACCCCGGGCTCGCCGCCGGCCATACTGGCCGCATGCTTGCCGGTTTCCAGGCCCAGGCCGGCAGCCTCGACGCCGATGATCGAAATATCCGGCTCGTCGAGAAACTCATGGAACAGGCCAATGGCATTGGAGCCACCGCCAATGCAGGCCACCAGCGAATCCGGCAGGCGGCCTTCATGCTCCAGCATCTGGGCGCGGGTTTCCCGGCCAATCACTGACTGGAAGTCGCGGACCATCGCCGGGTAAGGGTGCGGGCCGGCAGCCGTGCCGATCAGGTAGAACGTATCGTGGACGTTGGTCACCCAGTCGCGCAGCGCCTCGTTCATGGCGTCCTTGAGGGTGCCCGTGCCCGCTGTCACCGGGATGACCCTGGCGCCGAGCAGCTTCATGCGGAAGACGTTGGCCTGCTGGCGGTCAATATCGGTGGTGCCCATATACACCACGCACTCCATGCCAAAGCGGGCCGCCACAGTAGCACTGGCCACGCCGTGCATGCCGGCCCCGGTTTCGGCAATGATGCGTTTTTTGCCCATGCGCCGGGCCAGCAGGATCTG